>NZ_JABLUU010000021.1:0-50741 GCF_018491655.1 Komagataeibacter oboediens
TATACATAGGCATCTGCAGTCGAACTGTCCTTAAGAATAATATTCCCGGAGCCGTCCGTGCTCATGTTGGAAATGGAGTTAAATCCAGCCCCCGGACGCGAGGGGATGATCCGGTACGAACCCGCCAGGGGACTGATAACGAAAGGCGCACCGGACGCATTATTGTGGCCCAGATAGGTAATGGGTGAATTGACACCGTCATTCGTGGTGTTGGTGCCGACCTTGGATGCAATCTCGGTGGCGAAAGTGCTGTTCTGGTTTGCCTGGCTGGTCTGGAACGATGTCAGGTTGGCCTGAACGGTTGTCACGTCCGTATAGGTGGCAAGGTATTCATCCCCGCCCGTATAGAAAAAATGCGGTCGTCCGCTGCCAGTGGACTGATACAGTTTAAGGCCCTGCGCATCCCCGGATGCCGCGATGCCCGACACGCAGTTGCTTATGTCCGTGGACAGCGTGGCAGACAGCGCGGTCACATCAGCGTAATAGGCCAGAGCGTTATAAACGTCGGTGGTGCCGTTGTTGTAGACGAAGGTAGGGCGCGCGCTTCCACCTGCCTGATACAATCCCTTGCCCTGCCTGTCCCCGGCTGACGTGGCCACCCCATAGACGCCCGATACGCATTGGCTGATGTCGGCAGACAGCGTGGCATTGGTATTGGTCTGGGTCGTCTGGAACGCGGAAAGATTTGACTGCAATGTCTGGACATCGCTGTTCATCGCAAGGTCGATGATCTTCGGCAGGCCGGTGGCGTCCTGATATGTAAATGCCGGTCTTTTGGACGCAGCCTGAAACCACAGCCCCATGCCCGGCAGGTCGCCTGTCGTTCCCGTAATGGTGGCCAGATACGTGCCAGACAGAAGCGTGCCGTGATCAGCGCCATCAATCGAAAGGCGCAGAAGGCCCTCATATGTTGAATCCTGCCCCAGATTGATCTTGTCGGTGGTCTGGTTCGGCCCGCCGCCCTGCTGGACCGGCATGAAATCCAGCGTCCCGCCAGTCCCGACCAGCGCAGCCCTGATCATGGCTTCAACCGCTGCCCAGACCTGACTGTCATCATCAGGGTTGGGTACGATCTGGACCGCCTGGATCAGATACATCAGCGCGTTCAGGACAGCATTTCGGTCTTTGGCGACCAGTGACGTGCCCTTGACCCCATTCAGCAGGTCACGGTCCTGATACTGCCTGCGGCCCTGTGCATCAGTGACGTAACCGGGGGCGCTCGTGTAATCCATCAGGCAGCATCCGTGTAATTGAAGACCAGCGCCGTATCCGGCGGACAGAACCGCTGGATGGGGCATTCAAGGCCGGTGTTCTTGTTGGGCAGGTTGATGATCCAGATCAGGCGATCCGTGTCCTGGCTGCACACATCCACGCCGCAGACCGCCTCACCGCAGATCGCGGGTTCGGGGTAGTCGATGGCAATTGTCACATCGGCCGCCTGGGCAAGGTCGATGAAAAACTGCTCGGACTGGCCACCGCCGCCAACCCAGCGTGAATTCAGCAGCGCCTGCATCTCGGCCGTGGTCAGGTCCAGCAGGTCGCGGCCGCACGGGTCTGGTCCCAGCACTTCCGCGTAATCCGCCAGCAGCAGGGTCGATTTCGCCGGGCTGATCTCATTGCGCAGGGCGTCAATATCGGCCTCAAACTGCGACGCCATGATGGAGAACGGGGTCAGCAAGGCCGCCAGATTGCTTTGCGTGCTTTTCGACCATGCCCAGCCGGACGGCATGAGTTGCATCAGCAGTTCATCACGTATTTCGGCAGCCGTGCGGCTCATGATGACGCCTGCCATGTGATGGTGCCCAGTGTGGCGATCTGGTTATCAGCCAACTGCACATCCGCAGTGGGTGCCGACAGGATGTAACTGGTGACCGACGTGACCGACGCGATGGCCGCGTCAATCCGCGCTACCAGCAGCTTGGCCGCGATATCCGTGGTCGCATAATAGGCCGCAATCGCTGTCTGCACCTGATCGCGGTTCTGCTGGGTGTCCGGCGTGATCGAAAGGGTCAGGTTCTGCGGCGCGAGCTGCGCGGGCACGACATAGGCATTTGCGCGCGCGGGCCTTCGGGTCGGATCGTCAATATAGGACTGGATCGCCGCGACCTCGGCCGATGTCGGCACGCTGGGACCGGCCATCGCCACAATGATTCCCACGGTGCCCAGTCCGACCCATCCGCGCACGACATTGACGTACGCAGCCCCTGCATCCTCGGCCCAGCCTTCGTAATCGGTCACGCTGCCGCCTGCGGGCGGATTGCGGATTTTCTCAAGGATGCGCGCGCGCCAGCTTTCCTGCCCCTCAATGGCGGCACCACCGGCCAGCCCGTCACTGTCGGTCACAACGGATGTGACGCCCGCGATGGGCGATACCAGGGTCAGCGTGATGCCACCGCCCACATTGCCCGTGGTGCCGGTGGCCGTCGCCTGCACGGGAATGGACCCGGATGCGCCTGCGGCGATATTGCCTTCGGCCGTGGTCGCCCACTGGATGGACCCGTCCACCGTCAGCAGCGTGCCAATGGGAATGACCTCGGCCTGCGAACAGGTCACCACCACATTGCCGATGGCGGCCGTCGCCGGGTTGCGCGGCACGCCCCATTCCGTTCCATGGTCGGGCAGCAGGCCATCCACCGTGGCCGTGGTGACCATCAGTTCCAGCAGCCAGTCGCGCATGTAGCGATACTGTTCGGCACCTGCCAGCCCGGCCACGATGGACAGAACCTGTTCCAGGCTGCCCGGCGCATTGGCATCCAGAACCACCTGTGTCCCGTCGCTGGCGGTAAAGCTGATCGTGGCCAGACCGGACGCAAAACGCTGGGCAAGCTGTTCCGGTGTCGGGATCGCGGCGGGCATCAGCTACCCACCACGGTGGCGACGGACGTGGCACTTTCCTGCGCCGTGATCTGGATGGTGTCATCCGTCAGCCATGCGGCCCCGGTCGTGATGTCGGTGCCGTGGTAATCGGCAATCGGCTCCACGCTTTCCGCCGTGTATCCGGCCAGCCGCGCACGGGTTTCTTCCGTAACCTTGCCGCGTGCTTCCAGCCATGCCCGCGTGCCCAGCCGCTGGCCTTCAGGCAGGCAGATATCGCCCACCCAGCCACGCATCGCCAGCAGCCCGGCCGACTGCGCGGGCAGCCCCGTCACATCATCGGGCAGCGTGTCGTCAGGCTCCGCGCGCCGGTCGGTGCCCAGCGCGATCAGCAGCGCCGTGGCGGCCGTATCATCAATGGCGATGCGGCCACGCCCGTTTCCGGTGGGCTCGATCACCAGATCGCATGCCATGACACGGGGCGACCAGGCCATGGCCATCTGGAAAAAGGGAACGGATGCCGTCATGCGCGCAGTATCCGCGCGCAGGCGACATCCATTCAGGGGGAGGTTCTTCCCCTGTTATCAGATTTACTGGGGCCTGCCGGTCGTGCCCGGCGCATCCGTCACCGGATGGGTGTGACTGGCCAGGCTGATGCTGCCCGCCTTCACATCGCCCTGGGCTGCGATGTCGCCCGTGGCCGTGATCCCGCCCTTGACCGCCAGCGGCACATTCAGCGTGGCCTGCTTGGCCGTCAGGTCAAGGATCGGGCTGCCGCCTATTGTCACCAGCATTTCCGATGTGCAGTCAAGCCGCACGATCTTCCCGTTCTGGATATAGATGCGCTGGCCGCAGGCGTCATACAGCACGCTGTCGCCTTCACCCAACCTGCCAAACCGCGCCCTGGACGGATTGGCAGGCGGCAGCGCCATCAGGTCGGCATGATCGCCACCCACGGCCACGACGGGAGCCACGGCACCATCCAGTGGCGCATGGGACGCAAACCCGAACGGCTGATGGACCGGCACGCCCGATCGCACGCGCCCGTAATGCGGCTGGACCGTCAGCATCTGTTCGGCCCCGGTATCGTCAATGGAGCGCACCACGGCGCGGACAAACAGGGCGCGCACCGCCATGAACAGCCGGTCCAGCGCCATCAGCCCGCCATCCCGTCACGGGCCACGATGTGCCCGGCACGCCGCGCGCCATTATGGCCATGGTCCATGTCGCCCGTCAGGTCATAGGCATCGCGCTCCACCACGGATATGCGCGTCACCTCGCCATCCGGCGCGTCCACGTAGGTCACGGCCCCGATCAGCATGTCCCGGTCAATGCCCGCATACAGGTCATTCACATAGACCAGGGCGTTGGGCAGCCACATGTCTCCCGTCTCGCCCCGGTATCCCAGAACGGTATAGACCCGCGCCGTGGCCTGCGCCCTGGTCGAACGCATGCGCCAGTCCGCCTGATCCTGAATGGTCCACGGGCTGCCATCCGTGCGTGGCTTCGTGCGCTGCCGCTTTGGCCGCCGGTTGCCCGCATGGTACGCCGTGGGTGCTGGTCCGGGATCTTCGGTCAGACCGCTGGCAGCACTGTCCAGCGGCGGGTTCGTCGTGCCCTGTGCTGCGACCGATCCGCCGCTCTGGGTGGCTGACAGCCATACGCGCGGCCGATACCGGCCCACGCTGGGGTCAACACAATGCCCATACCGCACGATGGCGGCGGCTTCCGTGTCGGTGGCGCTGGGGGCGCTGGGGGCATCTTCCGGCGTTTCGGACAGCGGCTCCGCGTCCATGCTCAGGGTGGTACTGGCGGGCCGTAAGAGGCTTCTGAACTGCCCCTTGACCCACACATCCGAATACCGGCCGCGTGCCGACACCCGTGATTCCATGCGGTACACGTTGCCCGGCAATGTCAGCTTCCCCGGTGCGCGCGTGCTGCCCGCCTGCGTCAGGACAATCCCGCCCACGCCATCAGACGTGACCAGAACCCCGCGCTGGCGCGACAGCTTTTCGATGGTGGACATGGCGGGTTCGGCCGGATCGACCGCGACCAGGGTAAATGGATCACCCGTATCCACGTCGGCCGACACCGCCAGCCCGAACGGGCCGGTAAGGTTTCCGATGACATCCACAAGATGAACGGCACGATATTCTCCCGGTCCTGTCGGGTTGGCGGAACAGTCCACCAGATCGCCGGTCCTGTCCCGGCCGGAAATGGTGGCGCGGATTTCGCCATCCGCCATTTCAAGCTGGATGTCATCCACATGCCCCAGCAGGCGGGTTTCGCCATGGATGCGGATTTCCACCGGGTCGTTTTCCCGGATCATGGCCCATTCCGGCAAGGTTCCACCCAGCGCCTGATTGGCCCGCACTTCGTCCAGGTATTCGACATGGAACGCCCCGCAGATGTCGGCCAGATCACGCCCGCATTCCGCCATGGTGTAAGTCTTCAGCGTGCGGCCATTCACGATCACGGTCATGCCGCGCGCGGTGACCGTGGTGCTGGTGGTGCCGCTCATGACGATGTTTCCAGCACGTCCACGCTGCCGGGGCCTGCCAGCGCTGGATGGGTCAGGCCATTGCGGCTGACCAGATCATCCCATACGCCCGCCACGGCATAGGCGATGAGCCATGCGCTCATCTGACGCGGCACCGGCACCGCGACCACCCTGGGCAGCCGTCCCAGGCGTGATGAAATATCCGCCACGACAGCCGCGCGGGCATCGCGGATCGCGCCCGACATGGCCGCCGTCGGCACTTCCGCCCCGGCAAGGATCACATTGGTCAGGTCGCTGGCCAGCGCATCCAGCGCCGCCGTCATGGTATCGCGGGATGCAATGGCGTCCGACTGGCTGGCGTAGGTCATGGCCGACTGCGCCGCCATGGCCTGCGCCACGGTCCCGGCACGCGCCACCAGCCCGATCACCAGCACATCGGCCGGGGCCAGTGATTTCACGGACAGGGCCTGTGCCTGCGCGCCGATCTGCGCCGCGCCATCCAGCAGCAGCGTCGTCGCCTGCGCCGGGTCTACCGTGGTCTGGCTGCCATCGGCCACCTGTGTTGCCGGGGCAATGGCGGATGTCGTGCCGGTCGATACCGCGCCCGCGATGGCGGCCGGCACATTGACCAGCAGGTCCGTCACCCCGTCGGCATAGGTCGTGTCCGTGTTGCCTGCCGGGGCCACGATGCCGGTCTGCAACGCCGCCAGTGATGTCTGCGTGGCCGACTGGACGGGTTCCGGGGCCGATGCCGTGGCGGCACTCCACACATTGCCTGCCACCGTGACCGTGCTGCTGACGGCACTCGCCAGGGCAAGCGGGATCACGGCAGGCGACAGCAGCCCGCGCATGGCAAGAACGCCCTGATCCACCAGCGCATCACCACATTCCAGCACATTTGTCAGGGTGTCGGTGATGTTCGAGAACAGGCCACTGGACACCGATGCGGGCGGCTTGCGCACAAACGTGGCCTCAAACCGGGCCAGACGGATTTCATTGTCCGAAAACTCGATCTGCCCGGCCTGCAACAGGTAGCACCGCAGCGCGCCCCACCACGGATGCACCAGCGTTGCCGGTCCCCTGGCCAGCAGTGCCTTGCGCATCCGGTCGGCACGCAGGACGTAATCATCGCCCACCAGAATGCCACGCACCTGTATCGGGCCGTCGAACTGCCCGAAATCCTGCATGCTGAAATCGTCGCGGCCGGGGAAATACATCTGCATGACCCGACGCCCCGCAGCCTCGCGGGAATTGGGCATGTAGAAATTGACGCCGCGCCAGCTTGCCACCGACAGGATGGATGACAGCGGCGATGCCGCAAGCCCACCCGTCAGGCCAAGCTGGCTGCCAAGGAATCCCGTTCCGATGCTCATGGCTGCGCCACCATCCTCCCGCGATCAGGCGTGATGCGCACGGCACCGCGCGGTCCCGCCGTCTGGCGCGCCTTCAGGCCGGGGTCATGCGTGATATGGACCACGGCCGCACTGCCACCCGGCGCAGGGCGCGCGGGAGCCGCCGCCGGAATCGCGGGCGCGGGCTGCACGCCACGGCCCATTAGCGATTCAATATGACGCCCCACCCACGAATTGCTGAATGCCTGGTCCAGGGTGGCGAACTGCGCCTTGACGTACTGGAACATGGCCACCAGCGGGGCACTGAATATCCGCGCCAGCCCCGTGACGATGTTGTGCAGCTTGGTACCGATCCCGCCGCCCCAGCCATCCAGCCACGCGGTGAAGTCGTTGAACACCATTTTGGCCACGTTCCACGTGCCCTTGAGTGATCCGGTAATGCCGTGACCACCCGCATCGAATGCGTGGGAAATCCGCGTCATGTTGTGCGAGACATACAGCGCGGCCGCCACGACACCGGCCGTCAGCGCCGCAAGCCCGGCAACCACGCCTAGCGTTGCCAGACTGACACCGCCCAACAGCGCCGTGACCGGGGCCAGCACCGTGCGGAACAGCACGAAGCCTGCCCGCAGCGGTCCCGCCACGGCACCAACGGCCCCCATGCCGGTCGCCAGCGCCAGCATGCCACCCACGGTGCCAACAATGGCCGTGGTCGCCCCCGGCACATGCTGGTCCAGCCAGTCGAATCCCTTGGTCAGGCCATGCAGCCCGACTGTCGCCACCTTCAGGATCGGCACGAACCCGTGCCCGATGCGCCGTTCCAACTGGGAAAGCGATTCCTCGAACGACTGCAACACCGTCAGGGTGGACTGCATGCCGGTGTGGAAATCCTCGTCCACCATGGCCGGATCGGCACTGCCCACCTTCTTCCTGATGGCAAAATAGCCCTGTTCCCCGCCAAGGTGGTGCAGCAGGGCATTCACGAACCCACGGTCCTGTTCGTTGTTAAACAGTTCCCCCACGGCTTTCAGGTTGTCGCCGCCATGCGTGATCTGGTTCACCTTCTGCAGAACGGCCAT
Organism: Komagataeibacter oboediens; assembly: GCF_018491655.1. Taxonomy (NCBI): domain Bacteria; kingdom Pseudomonadati; phylum Pseudomonadota; class Alphaproteobacteria; order Acetobacterales; family Acetobacteraceae; genus Komagataeibacter; species Komagataeibacter oboediens. Next base: position 7,746 of record NZ_JABLUU010000021.1, read on the forward strand.
CATCGGATCAATTCCGCGCTTTCTGGCGTCATTCAGCACATCGAAAAGATGCACCCCATATTTATCGAACCGCTTGGCCGTATGACTGGATGTGATGGTTTGCAGGAAGGCGCGCATGTCGGTTACGGCCTCGCCTTCCGTGCCGGTGTTCTTGCGCATGACCGCCAGTGCGGCCGCCATGTCATTCAGGCCGTCGCGCCCACGCACGCCCAACGCACCTGCCTGGGCGGCAACCTGCGGAAAAAGCGGGGCCAGCTTCTCGAATGGCAGGTCGGCCGACTTCCCGGCCAGCGCCACGGCCGACAGCGCACCGGGCATCTCGGCAGCGGAAATGCCCAGGTTCTCCTGCATGGCGAATGTGGTCTTGGCCACGCCATCCGGTGCCGCGTTATAGGCGGTGGCGATGTGCGCCACGGTCGGCATGACCGCCTTGATCTGGTCAAGCGTGTAGCCTTCGCGCGAGAAATACCCGGCCGCAGCGGCAAGGTCTGTCCCGCGCTGGCCGGTATCACGCGCCAGCCGGTCGATGTCGCGGCCGAACGTCTCGGCAAAGCGGGTATTGTCCGCGCCATGCAGGTTCAGCCCGATCCCGATATGGGTCAGGTCGTTGTCATATTCCGCCGCCGCCCTGACCGGCATTACGATCCCGAACCCGGTAGCGGCCGCTCCGAAGGCGCTACCCACACCTTCCTGAATGGACTGCCCGAACCCGCGCACGGCACCACCGACGTTGCGCGCGTATCCCATGCCGCTACTGCCCAGAACTGACGCCGCAGCCCGGATGCGCCCCAGCGCGGACACGCTGCGTTCGGCGGCTTCCTCGGCTTCGGTGCCGATGCGGTTCATGCCGCCTGCCGCCTCGGCCGCAGCCCCTCCTGTCGCGCCCAGCGCATCATCCAGCCCGGTCACGGCAGCAGTTGCGGCCTCGACCCCGGCTGTGGTCATGCTGATGGTGCCAACGGCCTCTGCTGCCCGCGCACCAGCCGCGCCGGTCTCGGACAGAACTTCATCCAGCCCGGTCACCGCAGCGGTCGCGGCCTCGATCCCTGCGGCGGCTTCGCCAATGGTGCCGACCGCTTCCGCCGCTTCCGCACCGACCGCACCGGTCTCGGACAGGACTTCGTTCAGCCCGGTCACACCCTCGGTCGCGCGGGCGACGGGCTGCTGCATTTCATCGAACGGATTGGCCGCGCGGGCCAGTTCCTTCAGTGATCCGTTGATTTCGCCAAGGATCGAACGAAGGGACTCAAGTGGCTCCATGGAGCCGACCGCAAAGTCCAGACGGAAGGCCGCCGTCATGTTGTTACCGGACAACGGGGCCTCCCTATCTGTCCATCATGGCCATCTGCTGCTGGATTGCCTCATTCCGCCGCTCGGCCAGTTGCCCGAGGGCTGCGGACCAGAACCGGATGCGGTGCAGCGGCATGTCCAGCAGTTCAGCTTCGGAAAAGCTGGTCTCGTGGGCGAGTGCGGCTAGGAGGACCGGCCAGTCTTCGCCCCACTCTTCAAAAAAGTGCTGGCGACCCGCGACAGGGTAAGGAAGTCCTCCCCGTCCATTTCACCCAGCAGGGCATCGGCCTTCGGGCCGGTCATGCCTGCCGATGCCTCCAGCATGGCGCGGATGCGGTCGCCTTCGCCTTCCACATTCAGCATCTCGGTGACACCGCGCCCCTTCAGCCGGTTCAGCATGATGGTGCTCACCAGTTCGGTCTGGGGCGTGCCGTTGACGATGGATTTCTGTTCCACCGGATACTGCAACGTGACCTTGACCGATCCATTGGCCTGATATTCCGCGCCTTCAGGCAGCTTGGGCCGGTCGGGGCGCGCAACCGGCGCGGTGGCGGCCGGGGTGGTTGCAGGGGTAGCGGCACCGTTCACGACGGGAGCATTCATGAGATCAGTTCCTTGTAGGTGTTCATGTTGAAGGTCAGCGGCATGTTGCCGCCGCTGTCGGCCAGATCGGGCGCGTCAAGGATGTAGGCATCGGGGAAAACCCACTGCTGCCCGGTATCGGCCATCACCTGCAACTCGTCTTGATCGTCCGGCGTGAAGGCGGCAAGGCTGCCACCTTTCGGCAGGACGGCCGTGCATTTGAACTGCCCGATCTGATACTGACCGTAACGGAAGCCCGTGCCGCCTGCGGTCTCCGTCTTGTTCTGGTTGCCGGGCAGCCGAAGGGTTGCCCCCGGCTTGATTTCGATCTTCTGGCCCTTCCACCAGGCACTGAAGATACCAACTGTTGAACCTGCCATGTGCCCTTACGCCTGTAGCTGGATGGAATTGGCCATGACGATCAGCGATCCCATCACACGGATGGGCAGGGCTGCGTCACAGCGGTTACGGTCTGACGGGTCGATGGTGAACACCGCCTGCTGCGCCAGCGTGTCGGTGTCCTGCAACCAGCCCTCCACGGTCTCGTACAGTTCCGACTGCGCTGCCCAGCTTCCCTTCAGGGCCTTGGGGGTGACGACATAGGCGGCGATGCCCACCATGGATGATGTATCGTCCGCCAGCTTGGCGCGCGGATAGGTCGCATCAATGTAGGTGTTCCACTCATACCGCACGCGGCTGACGGTCTTGGGCACCATGATGTCGCGCCACGCCTTGGTCGTGTCGCCGGTCGCATCGGTCTGGTTGTTGGTCACCATGCGCTCGATGCGCACGGTGCCGTCCTGGTCAACGGTGAAGGTGGACATGCCCGATTGCAGCAGCACGTTGCGCATCGCATCCGTAAACAGGTCGGCATCATCCGGTGCCATCCCGGTCAGGCCGGTCAGTTCCAGCGTGCGCAACTGCCGCGAAGGGTCATTGTTCAGCGCCTGAGCGGCGATGGAACCGGCCACGCCTGCCATGATCCATGGTGCCCAGCGCGGGTTCTGTGCCGGAATGCAGGTCATGAACCGGCTATTGACTGTTTCCGCCAAGGCCAGCACCTCTCCATAGGTGCCCCGGTATCCGTAATAGACGTGGGCGTCCTTCTTGACCATTGCGCCAAACCGGCGTTCGGCCTCGGTCTCCAACGCGTTCCGGTTGGACGCGTCATTCAGGCAGGACACGATATCGGTGAACCAGACATTGGACACCAGCGCGAGTGCTGCCGACAGGTCGACCGTGCCCGCACCGCCGGTCATGGCCGTGACCGCCACGCTCATACCCGGCACAAGGTCGGCCGTAAGCGAACTCATGCGCACGTCGATATCGTTCACGAAGGTGCCGGTTTCCGCGCTGGTCAGCGTCAGCACGCCCTTGTCGGCTGTGGCGTTCAGGCCGGTCTGCACCGATACGTCACTGGTGAACGCGGCGGCAGCAGCAGCGGCCATGTCGGTCGCGGCCATGCCACTGGTCACCACGAAGGGGACGCGCACGCCATTGGCTTCGATCGCCGCCGTGCCGTTGGCCGTGGCAGGGCCGGTGAATGTCAGGGTAGCGGACCCGGCGGTGCCCCCGGTCGGCGCATCCACCATCACCATGTCCACCGCCACGTATGGGGCGGCGGCAACCATGGCGGCCACGGTGGCCGCCAGCGCAGATGCCGAACCCGCCAGTACAGCAGCCTGTGATGGCGAGATATTCTGGTAGCGCACCAGCGACGCACCCGTACCGCCGCCCTTCTGCCCCAGCACAAGCCGTCGCAGCGGCATGTCGGTCACATCGTTGCCGCTGGGGATGGTGGTGACTTCCCCGTAGCTGCCCGGAACGGCCCAGCCTGCGGGGATTTCATTGAAGGAAATGGTCTCGCTCATTTCGTGGCACTCCCGCTGGCGGCCTGTGTCGTGGCCGGGGTTGCGGCGGTGGACGCCTTTGCCGGGGTGGTGGTTGAGGCGGCAGCCTGCGCGGGCACGTCGCCTGCCGTCAGGTCACCATTGCGCAGCAGCGCGGCCCAGAACGGATCTCGTTCGTTCACGTTAAAGCCCGTATCGGGCAGCCTGCGCGTCCTGTTTCCGGCCGGGATTTTCACCACCCGGCCGGGCGTCACATGCACCAGCGTGGTCATGCGGTTTCTCCTGTCTTGGGTGGGGGTGCGACCAGTGTGTCGCCCTCGGCGTCCTGCCACGTCACGGCCAGCCCCTTGAAATCATCAAGCTGCTGCGCCAGCGCCGGGGCATCGAACGACACGTTGGGCACGACCACTTCCAGCGAGACCAGGGCGGTATCATCCGCCAGCCAGTCCGCCGTGGGCGGCAGTGCGCACTGGCGGACCATGGCGGTGCCCAGTTCGCCCGGCAGCGTCCAGCCATGCAGGAACGCGACGGCGGCGGCCGACACGCCCATGGTGCCCAGCCCGCGCAACTGTTCGTTGCCCAGGTAAAGACGTTCCGGTGCGGTGTGCTGAATGGCAATGAACACCGCGAACACCAGATCGCCCCGGAACGTCGCACCGCAGGCGTGGTCGGGTTTCCACGCGCTCCAGCCCAGTGCGACGGCCGGTTTGGTTTTCAGAATTGTATCCCACGTCGCCCGTTTTGCGTTGGGCGGCACGACGACATGCGTGAATATCTGCGGCGGAAACGCCAGCTTCAGGCGCTTGCGCAGCGCATCGAACGCCTCGCGTACCGGGCCACCGCGCAGCAGCAGGTGCGGATACTGGTTTTCAGGCAGTTCCATCAGTACAGCCTTCCGGGCTGGAAGCCCGCTGGCCGCGTCTGGATACGGGCGAATTCCTCGGTCGTATTGGCCGGGATCGCGCCGTCCAGCGTGGCATGTTCGTTATTGATGTCCTTCAGCCACGCAATGGCGTCCCTGTAATCGGCACGCATCTGCTCGCTGGGATTGCTGTTGCCGCCCGAATGCAGCAGGTAGCGCGCGACAGCACAGCAATACTGCACAAGCACCGGCGGCGGACTGGCCACCGGCACCACGTAACGGCGGCGCAGGTAGCTGTCCATCCGGCTGGACGCCTGATCCAGCGCCGCCTGAACCTTGCCCTGGTCAATCGTGTCCAGTGGCGTGTCCAGGTCGGCAGTCGCTGCGATCAGTTCGGCATTGCCATACTTCACCAGCATGTCTGCAAGGGCGGCGTAAGCCATCAGCCGACCTCGATTACCGCGAAGGTCTCGGTATCGGCCGCAATGCGGTCGATCTGCGCGCGGGTCAGTTCACCATGGCGCCAGACATGCAGCGCCTTGTGTTCGATCCCCGCACGCCGCATGCCGGGATCGCGGCATACGATGATGACATGACCGGACGGCACCATCCGCGCACCGTCCTTGCCACGGATTGCGACACCTTTGGCAAATGCCTTGCGGGCGTCCGCCTGATCCTTCAGGGCACCGGTCATGTCCGCGCCCATTTCGTCATCGGGCGCAATGTCGGTCTTACGGGTCATTTATCAGCCTCCAACGGCGTAGGAGAGACGGGGCGCGATCACCAGTTCGGCGGCCTGTGCCCATTCGTTGGAACCGGGAATCCAGGTCTTGCCATCCGGTGCCAGGGTCGGGATGAAGTCACCCTTCATCAGGGCGCGGCCCGCTGCCTCAAGGTTCTTGGGCACGACAAGCTGGCTGGGCGAAATGCCATAGGGTGATCCGTCCCGGCGGCGCAGCATGCCCATGGCGGATACGGCATCGGCAAAGCTGGTGGCGTTCAGCGGGCGGCAACTGGCGTAGGCAAGCTGGAACAGGCCAAAGCCTGCGGCACAGCGGCCATCAGCACCCCACACGAATTCACGGTCATTGAACACGTTGCCGTCCGTGACCTTGGTCTTGGGGGTGATGGTGAACGGGCGGCGCGGCTGATAGATCATCGCCTTCAGCGGCTGGGTGTTGTCGAACAGATACCACCAGGGGCCTGCCGACTCACTCGACTGCGGCGTGCCAAGATTGGCGTAGCTGATGATCTTGCCGGTTTCGTCATATGTTTCATGGTCGGTATCGAAGAAATACTGGCCATCCATGCACTTCTTCTTGAAGCCGGACTGAAGCTGCTCATAGACCAGCTTGTCCGGCAGGGCGGCTGCATCCGCGCCGATCTGGCCAACGGCAGGCACCAGGAACCCGGTGTTGTTGTCCTCCATGTCCTCGCGGCTGATGGAGATGGTCTGCTCGAACGTCCGGTTCTTGATGGCCATGCCAGCCGCATCAAGGCGGTGAATGACACGCGACCCGTGCCATTCACGAAAGCCCGGCAGTTCCGCCAGCTTGGGGTAGAAGTTGGCCCCGGCGGAAGACGGGACTTCCATCGTGAACGACTTGTACGTGGGGGCTGCCGTGTTCAGGTATTTGTTGAACGCGAGCGACACGGCAGTCTTCAGCGCGTTGATGTAGCCGACAGTAATGGCCATGTGGGCTTATCCGATCTTCACGTAAGGGGTGCCGGAGAGGTCGAAGCCGACCAGCGTTCCGACCTGGAGACGGTTGACGGGAGCCGCTTCGGTCCCGGCGTTTTCCGTCAGCGTCACGGTTTCATCATCCACCGCGTAAACGGGCGCGCCGACATTGGCCCATGTGGGGGCGGCATCGAACGGCAGCGCGAAGGTGCGGCGCATGACCTGCACCGGCTCGTCGCCCACCATGTCCGACACGATGGCGCTGCCGGTATTGTCGCGGAAATCGCGGCAGACCCCGGCAATGGCCACCATGGGCGAAGGCGGGCTGGCGCTGGCTGCGGGCAGGATGGTCCCGTCCTGGCACACCGCGACGATGGAGCCGCGATACACGCGGAAACCAACGGCGGTAACGAAACCGAATTCCGGCCCGATGGCCGCTTTCATTTCATCCAGGGCGCGGTCGCGATTAAGCGCCATGCTTGCCTCCATACTTCTTGGCGTCTTCTGCCGTCAGGCCGAAATCAGCCATGACGCTGGCCGTTTCCGCGTCCTGCTGATCGTCGGACGTGGGCGGCTTCTGAGTGTGCAGGTGCAGCGTGTCCGCCGGAGCATTGGCACCCGGCACATCCGGCAGGCTCTTGATCCACAGATCGGCGGCCTTGGGGTTCTGCATGTGCAGGGTGACCAGTTCCGGCTTCAGTTCAGCGGAGATGACCTTTTTCGCGGCCGCCGCGCTGATGAAGGCATCGGCAGCCTTCTGGCGCAGATCGGCGTTCTCGGTTTCCAGCGTCTTGATGCGCTGGGTGTGGGCATCTTCCGACAGCATCCGCACCCGCAGGCCGGAGACGATCTGTTCCGCCGGGGCGTCACTGTCCGCGCGCGCCAGTTCGGCCAGCGCCGTGTGGGTGGAAATAAAGCCGCGCGCACGTTTAAGCGCGGCCATGACTTCATCCATCGTGGCGGTGGCTGATAGCCCGAGCGCCCTGGCGATGTCTTCGAGCTTCATGCCCGTCTCCTGGTTATGTAGGGATGTCAGTGTGAGATTTGGCAGGTTGGTCAACGATGCCCGCGCAATCCGGGTCACGACGCCATCCGGTGTGGTCCCGATGGCGGGGGACACGCCGGAATAGGCACGGTCCGCCATCAGGGTTTTGCCGGACTGGTTCCAGTCCACGCGCCCCCAGATGCCATCCGGCCGTGCCTGCAACTGGTCGATCCAGCCAATGGCGGGCGCGGAACCGCCAGTGGTGGCCGCGCGGTCGGTGGAATGGTTTTCGTCAAGCGGCAGGTGGATGCGCCCGTCCTGCATGGAATGGGTAATCACATCCTGCGGGTTGGCCAGCCGGTATGGCCCGCGCCCGTCGCGGCATTTGAACGTGCCGCTGGGGACCAGGTGTATCCATTCGGGTGCCTTGCCATCGGTGGCAGGCGGCAGCGCCGTAAAAAGGTGAATGGTCTCGCTCATTGCCCGCAAGGATGCCGGGCATTGAGGGGGGCGTTCAGGGGGAACAAAGTCCCCTGTTGCCACAAAAATGGCGACGCCTGATTTTTCGCCTTACAGGCGCGCGTGGCGATTATGGACGCTCAATCGGACGCGGGACACGCAAAAACGCATCCTGCCCCCTCTTAAACCCTCTTACGGGTCTCTTAAAACCAAAAGGCCGATGCGCACTAGCGCCCGCGCATGGCAATGGACAGGAATTCGTCCAGCCGGTCGATGATCGCGGCCTCGTCGCCAAAGCCCAGGCCGAGGTATGGCCGTGCCGGGATCGTGACGCTGCCACGGTGGAAAATCTCGCCGCCCATCTCGAATGTCAGGGCCGGTGCGTTCTTCGGCCGGATCACGCCGCCAAACTGGTGGATGGCACCGTAAACGGAATCAGTGCCGACCAGAAGGCTGCCGCCGATAACCTCGGAATGGATGCTGTCGCGCAGGTCGCCACGCTCGATCAGGATATGCGTTGTTTCCTTGGACTCCTGATAGAGCGGGTTAAGCGGCGCGTAAGTCTCCCACCGGATGCCGCGCGGATCGACCCCGCGTTCCATGCGCTGCACGGTCCTGTCGTGCAGTTCCAGCCCGATGCTTTCCAGCACGGCCTGCGGGCGTGTGCCGATGGCGGCGATGGCGTCCAGCGCGGACTGGATGGGATCGGTGTTACCGGAGATGGAAATGAACGCCATGGTGGCAATCTTCCTGCACAATGGTTATGTTGATGCTGACGCGCCGAGACACGGTGTTATTCTCCCAGCCGTAGGACCGCCCTTGTGGCGGGATCGCTATGGGGGGTTTCCGGGAGGCCCCCCCGGCGCGTCATTTTCCAGATCATCCATGCTGCCACTGATAAGGGGCAGCTTCGCAATCGCACGTCGCCCTTCCACGGCATTGGTGCGATGGAATGATTGCAGCCAGTTTTCCTTCCCATCTCCCGTTACCTTCACGATGGCCCGGTAAAGCCTGCCTGCGTGGGACAGCAGCATCACATGGCGCGCCCGGCTGGCAGCGACGACAGCGGGATTGGCCAGAACCTGCGGCAGCATGCGGTAGTCGTCATCCGTCAGGTCAGGATGGCGCTCAAGCTGCTTTTCCATTGTCTGGCCGGACAGGTGAACGACCGGGCTGTTACCCCCAAGCGCATTGCGGACATGCGCCGGGATTTCTCCTGCCTCCACGGTGCCGACCAGCTTGTGCCGCAACTGGACAATGGCGTCCTGCCATGCCTGCTCGCGCTTCGGAACATCGGGCACGGGTTCGGGTGCAACAGGCACGGGCGATGGCGCAACGGCAGGCCCTGCAGGACGGGCCGGGACAGGTCGCGCCGGTCCGGCATCCTGCGCGGGAGGCAGCATGGGGCGCAGCTTTGGCGTGGGTTCGGTCACCACCCGCGCGCCTTCGTTCATCAGCCATGCCTTGCCGGGGTTGTAGGCAAAGCCGGGGTCGATGCCGACCGGGACGTGCACGATCTCGCCCGTGTGCGGGTTGCGCCATGGGCGCGTCTCGATCACGGGACTGTCGGATACCTGCCACCCGTTGCGGTCCAGCATGCGCTGGGACACCACCTCCACCGTGCAGTGGCAGCGCCAGCCGTTGGGCGGGTAATGGGTGTTCCAGAACGGATCATCGGCGCGCAGGATCATGCTATCCCACGCCAGATGCTGCGGGCGCGGATGCTGGCAGGTGTGGTGCCGGTATCGCCAGTATGGATACAGCGCCAGTGATTCCGGCGTGGTCATGCGCCGGTAGCGCCCGGCGGAATAGGCCGTGGTGATGTTGGTGTCGTAGATGATGGACGCGCGCCAGCCCGGCGTGCCGGTATGCTCCCAGCCGTACCGCTTCACGATGGCGTCGAATTCCTTCTGGAACTCGCGCCGCGTGCCGCCCGCTTCCTTGGTGCGGATCACCGCATCATGGAAGTCCCGCGCCATGGCCTTTGACGTGGCACCGGCAACGGCGAACGAAACCGAATGGGCCTCATGCCACAGGTCGGTCCATGTCGCGGCAGGCACGGGCACCTTCTGGCGCAGGAAGGCCAGCGCATCACGGGGCGGCAGCTTGGCGGCACTGACGGCCGTGTCAGCCATTGCGCGCCATTTCGTCCAGCACCTCGGCTTCGCCAGCCAGTTCAGACACCATCAGCGCCACCTGCATGGCCTGCTGAAACTGCGCGTTGGGCAGGTCCATGTCCTTCAGCTTCGCTTCCAGGTCATCCATGGAACCGGCCTTTTCCACCTCGGCCCGCACGGCGTCGGTCATCTGTGCAAGGCCAGCCTCGGCATCACGCGCAAGGCTCTGGGTCATCAGATTGATGATGTTCGGCCCGTTGGCACGGACATGGCGGCTCAACAGTCTGCCCACGCGGGTATGCAGGGTGATTTCCTGCTGATCGTCCGCCAGCGGGCTGGACGTTGTGGGCGGCGGTGCCCTGGGCGGCATGTCCTGCGCGGGCTTGTCCTGGGCGGGCAGCACATGCGCGGTCTGGATGGGCTGTGCCTGTGCAACCAGCCCGAACACGTCATCACCTTCCTGCGGGGCTTTCAGCCCGGTGCGGTCATAGAAGTCCTGGCTGCGGAACTTCAGGCCCTGCGGCCCGGCAAACTGGATCAGCTTCACCAGTTCTTCCAGCGGCACTTCATCGGGACGGCCAAAGCGGATGAACGGGTATTTGTCCTGCGGCCCAAAGGTAAAGGCCACCATGGGCACGGCAAGCTGCCGGGAGGCGGTCACGGACAGCAGCCCGGCATCGCGGTGTTCGATATCTTCCTGCACCATGCGATGGATCGCACCCGATGCGTGGGCACCGGCCTTGCTGTCCGTGGTGCCCGTCTGGCCCAGCACGGCCTTGCTCATTTCCGAATTGCAGAAATCGGCCCGACGCTGGTGGATGTCGTTACTGCCAGCGCCGTTCTTGGGTTCCACGAACTCGAAATCCATGCCCTTGGGCACCATGATTCCCAGCGACCCGGCAAAGTCGCACACCGCGCGCCACAGCACGTTGCGGTCCTGCGGGGACGCATCGGTTCCATAGCGGCCCAGCCGGATCGGCAGGCCATAGTTCTGCACGAAGATGCCCCAGTCCCGCACCGTGAACATCTTGAACATCACATACCACACCGCCAGCCGCGACAGCCCGGCATGCATGGTCAGCCCGGACCACAGGGGATGGGTGTGATTGACGAAGCGGTGCGGTTCCAGCGGGCTGAAGCCGATCTGTTGCAACCCGTCCGGCGTGCTGGGTGGTGCGCCAGCAGTGTTCATGTCACGCATCAGGATCGTGTTGCCGTCCTGCGGTGACACCTCAAACCAGCGCGCAGGCCGGAACACAAGCTGCTCCGGCCAGTAATTCCCGGCCTCGGCATGCCAGAAGATTTCATGGGTGGACCGGCCCTTGCCGATGGCGTCCAGCATGTCGAACGCGGCGGCTTCCAGAATGCCCCGGTCCACCCAGTCCTGCACGAAGGCGGCATGCTTCTTGTGGGCAGCCTTGTCCGATGCCGGGATGACGGTAATGGGCAGGTTGGCGACCACGGATTTGCGCGTACTCAGCACGCCCAGGTAATGGCCGTCCCGGCGCTCGATTTCCTCGGCTATCTCCATCCACAGCAGGCTTTCGCCCTGATCGGCCGCACGCAGGGCCTGTCCCAGCGTGGCCGGGTCCAGCCCGCGAATGGTGTTGTTCGCAACGGCGGGCCGGTCCCCCAGCATGGTGGGGCCGGATACGTCCGGGGCGAAACTGGATGGCGGGATCGGGTTGCCGAACTGGTCAAGTATTCGCGCCATGCTGGCATTCCCCATAGATCACGGCAGCACGGCAGGCGGCGATCACGTCGCCAACCGTCTCCCAGTCGTTTTCGCCCTGCACGAAGCCACCCGTGGCGCTTTCCGCCGCGACCACGATTTCCATGCGGTCCAGCATGTCCAGCCCAAGGTCATCCAGCCGTGTATCGGGCTGGATGCACTGGCGCGGGAACATGGCGACCGCCGCCACGATGCGCCGTGCCTTGCGTGATGTGCGGCTCATGACTGCGCTTTCATTTCCGGCGCATCTTGTTCTTCTTGCGCCTGCCGGACTTCTTCTTGAACAGGGCACGCGGATCGGTGTTGTTCGGTGATGGATAATGACCGGACGCGCGGCGGGACAAACCAAAGGGGAATGTCCAGTCCATGCACGGCAGTGACAGGCTGACGTTATGAAGTCTCATAGTGCGCCCCTTTTCAGGCACGCAGCCCGGTCCTCATCACGCATCCGCACCCAATCACGTGCCATGTCATGAAGCGCAGGCATGTCGGGCGTGGCGTCCAGTTCGTCCGCAAGCGTGTTCTCATCGGCCTTTGATACGGCTTTGAGAGGGATGCACTGCGGGAGCACGACCGGTTGCGTGCAGCCGGCCAGTGCCAGGGCAAACAGCAGGCCAATCGTCAGGGCAGCGATGGCCGAGCCAAGGTCGGGGCCGCGTGGCTGCCGTGTGCCGTTCAGGCGGTGCATGTCACGGGCAATGACCTCTGACAGCCTGGGATAATACTGCTCTTTCATGCCGTCCCCCCGCGCAGCCGGGCGTCCAGCGCCGCGTCGGTGGTGGGGGCATCTGCCGCCGCCTGATCCATGGCGGCTTCCGTTGCAGTGGTTTCCTGCGCAGCCTTCACGGTGGCCTTCATGTCCGCCGCCTTCTGCGTGTTCTCCGCATCGCGCCGGATCACCATGAAAATGGCACCCTTGACGGCCGCGACGAACGCGCGGGCAATCCATGTGATGTAACTCAAAAATCAACACTCCCGCGCATGCCAATCCCCATATCGTCATCATCCGGCGCGTCATCTGCCGGGCTGTCGGGGTCATGGTCTGTTGTGGTGGAATTGCGAGGCGCGGCCTGATAGCCGTATTCCTCGGGATCGGCGCGACTGGCGGCATAGGCCAGCGCACCGGCAATGGCGGCATCCCCATGGCGTTTCGCGCCGCCCTTCTGGGTGACACGCTGTTCCGGCACCCGGATCACGCCACGCACGATCTTCAGCGACCGGATATCATCCTGCACGCCGCTATCGGCTGGCACGGTGATGTTTCCGTCCTCGAACGCCGCCTTGAACGGGGGCATGTTGTCCCGATACCAGGCTTCGGACAGCATCACCGCTTCAATCCGGCTGCCGTATTTCTGCACGGTCACTTCAGCCAGCCACTGGCCGTTGCCACGCGCATCCAGCTTGCCCGCGCGGAAGCAGGGCAGCCGGTCGATGATGTACCAGAGGATCTGGCGCTGCTGGTCGAACGGGATGTTGTGCAGTTCGACAATGAACGGCGTGCGCCGCAGCAGGGAGCGTTCAATGGCAAGCGGCCAGATCACGCTAAGGTCGCCGTTACGGGCAAAGTCCTGCCCCAGCGCATGGGCAACCTTCGGGTCCAGTGCTTCCAGCAGCGGCAGCAGTTCGGTTTCACAGAACCGCAGTGCCTCGCTTTTGCGCACATGCTCGTCCAGCAGCGTGAATTCCGTCTTCTGCGCCCAGCGGACAACCGGAGTGCCCCGAACCTCCCGCGCCTCGATCAGCGCCAGCGGGATCGCGCTGCCGGTGCTGGGAGATGGAATGCAGAACAGTTCCTCGTCCGCCGCATCGCCATAGGCGTCGATGATTTCCTGACGCCATGCCGCTTCTTTCTCGGCGGTCCATTCCTCGCCCTTGCGCTCGCATATCTTGCGGTAAAGGCCAGCCTCCAGCGCATCATCGAACGTGACGCGCAGCAGCTTGTAGGGCTTCCGCCCGGCGCGGATGTCCTGCACCAGCTTGTTGAACGGGTTGGTGTCACCGTCATGGGTGCTGATGACCAGGACGCGGCCGCCCCACATCAGCAGGGCCAACGCCGCCTTCAGCAGTTCTTCAAGATCATCATGGAAGGCCGCTTCATCAATGATGACCAGCCCCTGCATGCCACGCAGGGCGCGCGGGACGGACGGCAGCGCCAGTATCTTGAACCCGGATGCCAGATCAATGCGGAAGACCTTGCAGTCCTTGTCCGGGTTGTCAGGATCGCGAAATACGCTTTCCTGAACCGTCGCAACAATACCATCGATCTGTTTCAGGTGTTCGGCGCAGTAATCAATGAACTCCCGCGCCATTTCCAGATTATAGCCGACATAGAACACGTCCATGCCGCCCGCATCCGCACCGGCCGCTGCCGTAAGGGCCGCACGGTATGATGCTGCCCAGGAATAACCGATACGGCGCGATTTCTCGGCAACCGTGACGGCCTCGGTAGCCGTGGTGGCCATCAGTTCCGTCTGGTAGGACAGGAACAGGGCGGAGAATTCCTCCCTGTTCATTTCTTGACCCCGAACATCCCGGCGGACAGTGCTGCGACCTGCTCGGCCGTCAGGCCCTGCTTTTTGCCTTCACGGCGGATGTTGGTTTCGGCTTCGCGGCGCAGGCGCGCTTCCGTGCGTTCCTCGATCTGTGCCACGAAATCCGCATCGGTCTTGCTGGCCTTGGTCAGATGGTCCAGCGCCTTGGACAGCAGCATCAGCCCTTCCGGGTTGCCCTGAAGGGCTGCCAGACCATCGGCATTGGGCTTCCCGTCTTCATCCTCGCCCGCCATGAACAGGTCGAGAATGGCCGTGTGCATCATCTCCACGTTCGCGCGCAGCATGCGCGACACCGATGCATCCCCCATCTGGCGTGCCAGCGCCTCGGCCACCATGCGCGACCGGCGCGCCTTCTGCCCCAGCCTGTCCAGCTTCTGGCAGTGACGGCCCATGGCCGACCGGCTGAAATCCTTGCCGTAGCCTTCACGCAGAAGGGCAAGGATTTCGTCAATCGTCATGCCGTGCGCGCGGGCCTTCGCGATTTCCTCGCGGATTTCCTCGTCTTCGCGCTCGATGGATGAAGGACGCGCCATGGATCAGAACATCAGGTTCCGGGCCACGCCGTGCAGATGCTGCACGCCGTCCGCCACGCGGGTGCCGATGTCTGTCATGTTGACCACCCACAGGTCGCCATGCGTGCGGGGCAGCTTCTCGATGGATACGCATGCCTGATGCTGAAGGAACGTCAGGTCGGCACGCAGGGTGTCAATGTCGATGGACTGGCCGTTTGCGGCGATCATGCGCACCAGCACGTCCTCGTTCAGGCGGCGGTCCTGCATTTCCTCAAGGGATTTCAGGATGCGAAGGCGACGGTCTTCAATCAGGGCACTGGCGGCGCTCATGTTCATTTCCCGCTGGCGGACTCAATGGTTCCGCGAATGATGGTGTGGAGTAATTCCGTGGTGTTCTTGCCGTTCTGGCTGATCTTGGTCAGCCGGTCGGATACCGTGTCCATGGCTGCCTTGATCGTGCCTACGTCGCGCGTCAGGGCTTCATGCCGCACCACAAGGGCGTCGTGGCGCAGGGCCAGATTGCGCTGGCGGCTCATGACCAGGACAAAGCCCAGGGTGATGATGACCCCGACCAGCACCAGGACGATCAGCAACGTGGGCGCCACGCCTGGCGCGGCCGGGTTCATCATCTCTGTCACGGATCAGGAAGCGGCCGGGGCCGTTGCCGCCTGCGCCGTGGCGTCGGTCGCCGCCGTGGTGGTGGTAGCCGCTGTCGTGGTGGTCTGCGGGACAAAGATGCCCACCAGATCGGCCACGGCGGCCTTCACGTGCGTCACCACCGCGTTTTCGTCGGGCACCTGAATGCCCAGCGCGCGCAGCAGGTCGGTCGCGCCCGTGATGGCTTCCTTTACCAGCGGGTTGCTGTCTTCCCACTTGTTGAATGCGGACTGAAGTTCGTCCACGCCGTTATCGACCTTGGTGACGGCAGCCTTTACCGCCGTCTGGGCTGCGGTTTCATAGTTGGCCAGCTTGCTGCTGGCCGAACCGCTGCCCAGGTTGCCGAAGAAAGAGACGATCCCCGGCAGGATGGATTTCCATTTGAAGGACATGGGTTTTCCCAAGAAATTGGCGCTGCGTCCTCGCCGGAGCAAAAACGGCCATGCGCGCCCGCATGACCGTATGGGGTCAAGCGGTGGTGGCAGCCTGTTTTGCCAGGGTATTGGCCAGTGCCTCGCGCCGGATGGTGCGGTCAATCCAGCTTTCGCCGCAGACATTGAACTGACGGCAGTTCCGGTAATAGGCGGCCTGCATATCGGTCAGCGTGCCGATCAGGCGCGACCCTGCGGGCGCTGCCATGGTGTCCAGCACGGCAGAAATCGTGGCAGGACCGATATCGCCATCAAGGGCCGCGCCCTTCATGCCGACCGCAGCCTGCAACTGACGCGCAGCCACGCGGATGCCAGCGTTGAACCCGAAATCGGCCACCATGGCGTCGATACCTGCGGGCAGCAGGTCGCAGTTCAGCGGACGCCAGTAAAAGGCGCGGGCAATGGCGCGGAAGGTCGGCACGTCAATGGACCGCATGACCTTGGCCGTGACGTTGCCGGGTCCACACCCCATCCAGCGCACCATGGTGGGCGCGGAAATGCCGCGCATGGTGCCGACAAGGAACCCGTGCCCCTGCGCGCCACCGGTCCAGTTACCGCCGTCGCTCTTGCAACATTGGTACAGACCCTCTTCGCCAAGGGTAAAATCTGTGATTGTGAGGAAGTTGGTCTGCATGTCGGCAGGTTACGCGCGACATAAACAGGCTTTCAGGGGGATGTTGTTCCCCTGTTGGATCAGAACAGGTTCAACTGACCCGGATCGGTGCGCCAGCCTTCCCGGCGCGCGCGGGGAAGGTATGGGCCGCTTTCCAGAACCTTCTTGACCCATCGCCTGGTGGCTCCGGCGCGCACGGCAATCTGGTCGATGGTCAGGTTCATCTGGCGATACATCTGTATGCGCCAGTGGCGACATATGGGCACTTCTATCTGTTCGCCGCCATAATGGTTTGACAGGCTGCGGGCAATATCTTCGCCATAGGTATTGCACAGGTCGGAACCGGACCACTTGCGCGGCACCCATATCCGGCTGCCGCCCGCGCTTTCGATAAAGCAGAGTGCCGTATCTTCACCGACATCGGCAACAAGCCAGTCAATCTGCACAGGCGGCTGAATGTTCATGTCACCTCTTTACCATCATGCTTTGCCAGAAGGGCGACAATATCCAGCATGATTGTGCTTTCACTTGCCGCGACCATCTGGTCCTGAATACGCGCCGCGTCCTCGCTGCTGGTGGCATGCCGTCCGGCAATGACACTCTGCCGGACGATGGAACGGATTTTCCCGCGCAGGGCGTTCAGATCATCATCAGTAATCATTAAGCGAAATCGTCCCTTTTATAAACAGGCATCCAGTATTGTCTGTAAACGAAAAAACCGCCCCGGATAGGGGCGGTTTCTGAAATTGAGGACGGAACATGTATGCGGATTATACCGTCTTAGCGTCAAAGTGGCATACCTCTTTTAGCAGTCAAAAATCAATCCATCATGCCTTTTAAGATTTGTAGAAGGTCATTCATATTTTGCACGCTCGTCTGCTTAAGATTCGACTGGTTGACCATAATGCTGTTATTGTGAAACTGGATTCGATCATTGATAATCTGCTGTTTGTCCCGCTCATTCAGCTCTTCTCCAGCGGATATTAATGCCGCCTTCGCTTTTTTCGGTATTGAAATCTGATTAGATTCACTGTTGATCAACTGATCTAGAATACTGTTCAACTCAATAAAATGTGGATGGTCTGCACGCAGTACTCGTGAAACTACTCTTTTCAAGGCTTCTCGAGAATTGTTGTTGAAAATTATAATTGTGACATCTGACATTCTCATTTCCTTCCTGTTGGCTCTTTTCATTTATACCCCTGATCGAGCCGCGTTTTCCACCGCTTCAATCCTTCAATCACCTTCCGTCCCTGCACGCCATCAAGGAATTCGGGAGCGGTGATGCCACCGGGATGGTCCGGCGTCATGGTCTGCCGCTGGACGTAGGCACGCAGGGCTTCGCGCGTGCCGCCGCTGTCCAGCATCGGCCCCATGTCCTTCCAGATCGCATAGATCATGCGGACATGCGGTTTGTCGCTGCTGGACAGGCTGCCTTTCTTCGGCTTCCAGCCCAGCGTGCGGAAATGGGCCAGAACCTTTTCCAGCGCGGGTGTCGTGGCATCCTTTGCACTGGATTTGCCGGTGATGCGGTGCAGGATGTCGCGGTAGGCTTCATCCGGCAGGCGCAGTTCCTTGCGGGCGATGTGCAGCTTGGCATAGATCGCGCCGCGCGCAGGATCGGTCTTTCGTGCCGTCATGATACGTCCACCTCGTCCAGCAGCTTGCGCAGGGCCGCAATATCGACCGTGCCGATCAGTTTCGACAATGCTTCACCCGAAGACATTTCCTGCGTCTGGTACATACCGACCGTCCCACCTTCATCCATGCGATGAAACTCGATCCTGGGCAGACCCATCGGCACAGGAAACGCCATACGCGGCATTTCCGCGATAAAATATTTAATGTCCATTACGCCCTCACAGCGCCGAAAATTGCAGAACGACCGCACGCCATTCCTTGTCGCGGCTTTCTCGTTCGTAAAAGCGGAGATAGGACCGTGATCCGGCGATGCGGATACTGTCCGATATGGCTTCGCAGGCATCGGGCCATTTGGGATGGGGGATATCCACCTTCCGCAGGTTCTGCAGGTGGTCCACATTGATTTTTCCGGTCTTTTCATCCCGGTTGAACGCATTGTTCAGCAGGTCACGCACCCATGGTTCAAGCTGGTCTGTCAGGTCGTTCAGCACCTCGCTGACCAATGCCTGCGCCGCGACTACTGCCCCGTCCACGGCACGGTAATCCGTCACGCTGAATTCGACCTTCATCAGATCATCGAACGACGCGATGTTAAAACCGCCCCGCTTTCCGGTCGGGTTGGCGTTATACAGCGCGAGCATGGAGCGGACGTACAGATCCGCATCAGCCATGAACTGCCGCTTCTGTTCGGCAATCAGGTCACGCAGGGCGCGCGCACCATCCACCATCTTCACCGTAATGTCGTGCTGTAACAGGCAGCGCACCTGCACATGCTGACGCAGGCTTTCGCCTCCGCGCTGGTTGCGCACCGTGCCTTCGCGAGGGGGCTGGTACACGTCCTGTCCTGCTTCAAGAGCGGCGGCAATGCGTGTGGTGGCGTTCATGAGCGGATTTCCTTGCGGTTCGTAGTGATGGGCCAGCGGCGCAGGCTGGCATTGCGGGTCAGGATGGTGGCGGCGAAGGTCTGGACGGCGGTGTAGGCTACGTGGTCGCGTTCGCGGCCGGTCACGCCGGGCACGCGAAAGGCGCGGCCCTTGCGGGTACGTTCGCCCAGTTCCTCGATCTGGAAGGACAGGTGCCCGCGCGATCCGGTGGCGATGGGCAGGCAGGCGTCGGGGAAATGAAGGCCATCGGCAATGCCGATGACCCCATCCCTGCTGCAATATGCAGTGCAGGTCATATCAGTGGCGCTCCTGCACGGGCGGGATGTCCTTCGCCATACGCCGCAGGGCGATAGCCACAAGAAGGGCACAGGAGGCGGCCTGTTCTGCACAGGTGGCAGCAAAGGCCAGCCGTCCATCTTCAAAAGACATGACGGCCATTTCCATGTTGCTGTCGGCCTGATCCAGCAGCACGTTCAAATCGCTGGAACCTTCCGCCATGCGGCCATGTGCCAGATCAACAACCGTCTGCGTCACTTCTGCCAGATCGCCGGTCTGCATTCTTACTTCTTCCTTCATACCCCGATCTCCCGGCATTCGGCCTCGACCACCACGCTGCCCAGGTGCGGCAGGTGTCCGGCAAGGGCTGCGGTGCCGATGGCCCCGTCAATCTCGATGCACTGGCGCATGAGCCAGTCGCCCAGGTCGCGCAGTTCGGCTGTGGTCAGGGGGCGGTCGTCCTTAATCTCCCGCATGCGGATTGCGGTCTCACGCATGCTGCGGGTGTTGTGGCGAAGCTGTGCAAGGGGTGTCTGGTGCATCTACTGGCCCTCCAGGCCGGACAGGATCAGGCGCGCGGTCATGCGCGGCGGCAGGGAACGGAAAAACCTCACGATGATCTGCTCACGGGCACGGGTGTGCAGGAATGTCGGCACATCCAGCGCCTCGGCCATCAGCGCCGCGCTTACGGGCGGCGTGACGCGGAGCATGTCGCGCAGGTAAAGGATCAGGTCTTCCAGCAGCGGGTCGAACGCATCCGGGTGGCTGAACCGGGTGTGTTCCGTAACCGTGCGCAGGGCGTCCATGACCATGGCCGGACCGGCAAGCGGGGGCTGTGCCGGAACGATGGTATGCAGGGCGGCGCTCATGCGGCCTCCATTTCATCAATCGGGGTGAAAGTTGGCAGGTAGCCGCGCGCAATGGCGTGTGCGCCGCTACGGTGCCGCATCAGCATGGCGGTCGTGACAACCAGCCGGGACTGGCCATCGCCGTCCTGTTCAAAGAGGTGGCCCAGGGCGTTATCCATCACGCCCGACTGGCACCACTGGGTGAAGCGGCGGCGCAGTGCCAGTTCGCCGCCGTATTCTGCGGGGGCCTGTCCCCACATCAGGTTCTGGCGGAACACAAACACGATGCCGCTCAGTATCTGGCGGTCATCCAGACGGGCTTTCCCGTGGGATTTCGGAAACCAGCCGGAAATCGCCACCATCTGCGCATCCGACAGCCAGAAGGGTGTAAGCGGCAGGTGCGCGCGTTCGACCTGTGCAGGCGGCGTCAGGATGGCGGCAGCGGCCTGTGCCCCTGCGTCGGTCAGCACATACCCATCGCCGGAACACACAATCAGTGCGCGTTCCAGCAACGCCTGCCGGATCAGGCCGGGGCCATCGATCAGGACCGATCCGTCTGCATTGCGGGACCAGTTCATCCTGCGGAAGCCATCCCGGAAGATGGCTGTGCCGTTGTCCCGCATGAGCCACAGCACGGCCGACTGGTTCGGCGTGAATGTCTGCCATTTCCGGGTCATGACCATTCCGCCTCCAGCGCCGCCTTGACGTCCGCCACGCTCAGGTTTTCGTCCAGACCTTCCAGAAAGTCGCGGATCAGACCCCGGCTTTCCGGCCCCATCTGAACCATGACCGCCACCCTGTCGGTGATCTGATTGTAAAGGTCAGAGATTTCATCTTCCTGCCGCGCGGGCGGCAGGGCCGGTGTTTTCGCTGCTTTCCCCATGCCGATTACTCCCGTCCTGCGAAGGACGGCAGTTCCGTGCCCGTCAGTTCTTTCCACGACGCTTTCAGGTCCGCTTCGGCCAGTTCCTGCCGGTCGTCGGCCCGCGTCAGCATGTAGGCGTAGCGCACGGTCTTGTTGAGCGTACGCAGGCCACCCGGCTGCATGGCGATCCAGCGGCCCACCTTGCGCAGGGTGGGTTCATGGATGCCCCACGCATCCAGCATGGGCAGCACGTCCTTGACCTGCGGCTTGGCCCGGTTTTTGCGCATGCCGACGCGGGAGAATATCTGCGCGTGGCTGGACTGCCGCCCCATGCCTTCAATGCGGCTCTTGAGCGGCATGTTGCCCATGAACACCAGACCGATATCGGCCTCGTCATAGATCTTGCGCAGCAGGTCGATGGACTCTGTCTGGAGGTTCTGCGCCTCGTCCACAATAATCAGCCCGCGCGTGTCCCGCACACGTTCCAGAATGCTGTCCATCATGCCAGGGCCGCGCTGCACGTTGGCATCCACAAGGCTTGTGAGCTTGCGCAGGATAGCGGTCGGGCTGCGCATGGAACTGTCGGCCGTCATCATCCAAACATTGGGGTTGCTGTCGCGGTAGTGCTTGGCGGCGATGGTCTTGCCCACGCCCGCATCCCCGGTAATCAGGCCGATATCCGGGCCGCCCTGGCAGTATTCAAAGACGCTCATCCATATCTGTGCGGTGGGGGTCTCGATAAAGCCCGGCTCCTGCGGCAGGGCCTTGCGCACATGCGAGCGTGTGCGGGCGCTTTCCAGCCAGCGTTCCACCTTGGCATCCACGGCGGCATTGTCGCCCGCATACTTGTTGTTCAGCCATGCCGAAAGGGTGGAATAGGCGATGCCGGACGCCGTGGCGGCAGCCTTGATGGACAGGCTTTCGCTTTCCATCTGCATCTGGACCCGCGTGCGCAGCGTGCCAGAGGGTGAGTGATCCTGTTCACTGCCCGCAGGGGCAATGTCGGTTACAACAATATTCATGTATTAAGTGCCTTTTAGAAGGGTATTAAGCCTGCTGCCGCATGAACTGACGCAGCTTTACTACGCTCGACAGTTCTTCTTCTTCGCCGTCTTCAATCGCATCCAGATCAATGGCGACGGCTGCGTTGCCATGGGCGATCGCCGCAGGGCGGAATGGCCGCACGATCTTGGCCTCCACGGGTTCGTCCCCTGCCGTGTTGGGGTCAGGCAGGTAAATGTCCTGCAATTCTCCGACAGACATGCGCTTCTGCGCTTTCGCCATGTCTTTCTGTGCGCGGACCCATGCCTTGCGTGCCCGGTTGTGGGACTGTGCCGCCGTCTTGTCGGCAAAGCCTGCCGCCTCAAGGCACTGCGCTTCGGCCACATAGGTGTTGTCCAGCCGGTAAACATGCACGGACTGATGCATGGCCTGCGGGTCAAAGCGGACGATCAGTTGTTCACCGCCCATTCCTGCCAGGCATTCCGCCCAGTAACGGTTACCCTCCAGCGTGATGGCCCCGGTCCTGCGGTCTGCCCTGATGGCTTCTGCCGCCATCAACCACATGCGCCGCTGTTCGGGCGTAGCCTTGGTGATCGGGGCTGCGGCATACGATGCCTCGAATGCCTGCCGGAAGCTGTGCTTCCCACCGCATACCTTGCTGCGCCGTCCGATCCGTTCGTTATGCTCACGGATGCCTTCGGCCACTATCGCGATGAATTCATCCAGCGGCACGGCATGGGTGCCGTAGTTCTCCGGCTTGTTCACCGGATTATTGCCGGTGTATGCGCCCTCGAAACGCGGATGCTTGGACAGCCCCTGCGCCAGATCACGCCATGCACGTTCGATGGGCTTGGACTGGCCGCTGTATGGGTTGGTCCAGTGAACCTGCACGCCAAGATGGGGCATGATGCCCTGCGGTTCATCATCGCGCAGCTTGAACCGATAGCGGTTTTCCACGCCGCCGGTCAGCCATTTGCTGGCAAAGCTGCGTCCGTTATCCAGCCAGCAATGATGCGGGATGCCATAGCGTTCCACCATGTCGCCAAAGGCCAGACGGACCATTTCCTTGTTCTCGGAAATGTCCAGACGCCATGACAGGATCATGCCGCTGTACAGGTCCTGAAAGCCGATCATGGTGGGCCTTACCGGCTTCGCAACACCGGGCCACTGGACGAACACGTCGAAGGTGTGGCCATCCGCGTTCACGGCTTCCAGCGCATGGAACAGGGAACGGTCACGCTCCTGTGCAGGATACATGCGGGTCAGGGCTTCTTCTCCTTTGCGGCACAGGGTCAGCAGTTCCGTGCCCAGGGCGTCCATGCGCCGTTTCAGGGTCTTGGCGGATGGCAGGGTCCAGCCGTTTTTCTTCGCCTGTCCTTCCAGACGCCGGTAGCAGTCCTGAAAGGTGGGGCCTGACAGGCGCAGGTAGTCCGCTTTCAGGATTTCCCATGCCTCGGCCGGACATTCCGCCCGTGCCTGGCTGGCAGCGTAATGCGGGGCCAGCGCGGGCAGCCAGTCGCAGCGATCAAGACCGCGGATATCGCGATACCAGTTGTAGATCGTGGTCTTGCCGACGCCTTTCAGCCGGGCCACCTGCATGATGGCGTGGTTCTTGCGCACGCCAGCCTGCAACAGGGTTTCGATGGCCTCAATCACTGCCAGCGCCTTGCGGGCCGCTTCCTTGCGGGTCTCCGGCATCGCCTCATAACGGCGCCAGAGGTCTTCACGGCGGCATTCCGTGCGGAAATCCTCGCTTTCCTGCTGCCCGATGGGGGTGTCCTGCAACCGGATGGCCAGTGCCGCCTGTGTCGGCAGCGGCAGGGCATACATGGTGAATTCATATCCACCGCCGCGCCCCGCACGTTTGCGCCATGTCTGGCCTTCGCGCTCCGGGTCCAGCCAGTTTTCGGCCTCGATACGCGCCTGTATACCCTGCTTTGTCCCCGGCAGGCCGGGAAGTGCCATTGCCGCCAGTTCTGCTGGCGACAGCCATGCAGATGCGTGCATTACCAGCGCCCCCCATTCAGGGCCTGACGACGCAGCATGGCTTCGTGACGGGTCAGTTCCTTTTTGCGTTCGGATACTGCCGCCAGTTCGATGGCGGGAAGGTAACGCCGTTCGATCACGGCCCAGCCCATCGGCTCCGCCATGAATTCCAGCAGCCTGCGGTCCCGCGTGGCCGACAGCAGGGCATCGAACCGGGGCACGCTGATCTGGTGGCCTTCGCGCTGCACGCTGGCATAAGCGTTGAGCATATTGACGGATACCGGCTTTTCCAGAAGGCCGGACATTTCTTCCGCAATCCGCTCACGCGAACGCCCGCAGGTTTCCAGCGACACGGAAATGGCGCGGGACAGGCGCGAGGAAAACTGGTTGGCGCGGATCAGGCTGGGGTCAAACCGCACAACCGGGTTCGGTGGCACCCAGTCCAGCAGGGAAAGCTGTTCGGGGGCATTGGTATTGCGGGTCATGCTGCTTCCCTTTCATTCTGGAAGCCCGGCAGGTCGGGGGCAAGATAGGCGATGATCTGGTTACGCTCGGCAGCCGTCGCCTTGCGCCACATGGCTATGAATTTTTCATAGGTTCCGGCAGGCTTCGGCTTGGGGCGATCCTCGATCTGCCGGACGATTTCCGCGATCTTGCGCACCTTGGGCCACTGCTGGATGAAACTGACGATCTGGCGCTGCATTTCCGGCGTCTGCTTGGCCATTTCGTCAAGCTGCGATCCGCTGTCTGCCACCCACGTGCCTGCGATCTGCTGGCGCACATCGGGCATGATGTTCTTGTAGCGGGCGACCGACCGTTCGATGGTCCGGCTGGAAATGTTAAGGCGTTCTGCCGTCTCGTCCGAGAACGACGCGATCAAGTCGCCAACCCTGTCGCTTTGATCCGATTTCCTGTCGCCGCCATGCCTGGTCTCAGGGTGCATGGCCTCATAGACTTCCTTGCGCTTGGCCAGGAAGGTGGAGCGGTCCAGCGGGGATAGTTCGCGGCGGAACAGGTTTTCGTCGATTTCCAGCAGTCTGGCTTCAAGGTCATTCGCCTTGAGGACAATGGCGGGAATATCTACCCATTCGAGGATTTTTGCGCCTGCAAGGCGGTGGCCACCGGCAATCAGTTCATATTTCTTGCCGACCTTCCTGACCTCGATCGGCTGGCGCAGGCCGCGATCCGCCATGGATGCCGCAATGAACTTCGCATACTCGTGGTCGATCTCACGCAGGCGGTCGTCTGCATTGATATCGGCAATGAGGATCATTTCAGTGTTCATGCCGCCGCTCCGTTTTGACGGTGCGCGTCAGGCAGCGGGCAGGTAGGTGTTCTGTCAGCACGAACCCGCACAGGAGAACCATCGTTATGAAACCGGTCTGGAAAAACCTCGTATGGTTCCATGCCGATGGCGTCCGCAATCTGCCGTTCCAGAGGGACGGAATATCCCGGCTGGTAGATCGCATTGCTGATAGTGTTGGGGCTGCGCTTGAGATGCACACCCAGCGCGGAGAGCGTTCCGAATTTCTTTCGGATACGACTTTTGATATCTTCAGGGTGCAAGCCCTGTGGCTTTTGTGCCATTGTGGACTCCTTCAACTGCGCCCGGCTGCAACCGGGCGTTCTTTTTGACCCAACCACGTGAGAAATAACGGGGAAGGAACACCGTGAAAATACGACTTACGGTATTTATCGCAAGAGGTAATTTCCATTTGTCGGAATTATCTTGTGCAAAAGTCGTGGATAAATCCCGTAAGTCGTTGTTTTTCGGTGCGGAATATCGGAAATGAGCCGAAAAATGCGCGATTTGTCGGAATTGGGAAAAAACCGACAAATTGAAATTACCGTTTTGAGATTACGAGAAGCTGTAAGGTCTGCCGGAGGACAGAAGGTTGTCGCCGCTAGAACCGACATTCCTCTTAGTACGTTCTCAGGCTACCTCGCAGGCCGTGAGATGAAGATTAGCGTTGCCAGCAAGATCGCGAAGGTCTGTGGCGTATCTCTAGAATGGCTAGCCGGAGAAAACGTTGAACGGACAGAAAGCGACCAGGCGCGGAATGCATGGCCCAAGCAGCCCGACGTGCTTCATGCGAGCGCGTGCCATGGGCTGACGGCTATCCCTGGATATGATGTTGAACTGTCTGCCGGACATGGAATTTCTCCGTCTTACGCCGATGAAAGCATATCTTTCCAAATAAGCAGTTCACTTTTGCCGGAACATCTCAAGACACGCGCCCACAGACTGGTAGGTTTTACCGTTCGTGGAGATAGCATGGAACCTGTTATATTTTCAGGTGACAATGTTGTCGTTGACTTGATGGACAAAGATATCTTTACAGGTGGCGTTTATGCTTTGCGAGTTGGCGACCAGCTTCTAGTTAAGCGGCTTGCACTACGTGCGAACGGCAATCTGTCTGTCATGAGCGACAATCCCCGCTATCCGACTGATGAGATCAACGCAGAGGAAGCGCGGCAAATGATTCTAGATGGTGGATCGCCCATTGGAATTATTGGCCGTGTAGTATGGCGCGGTGGCGGTTTGTTTACTGAATAAAGGTGAAAAAGTTGTTTTTAAAAAATATAGTATTCTCTTTTTTTATTTTATCATCTTGCGGAATTGCATATGCAGATGACTTATATATAAATTCGGATGCTGTTCAGGAAGCCAAGTTTCGACTTACTGATTGTGAGAAAGACAGTTCAGATATTAAAAGTTGCAGATTTGAACAATCTGAATTTGTTGAAGAATACCAAAATGCCTATGCAGGAGACTATTTAGCCCAGCAAAACGTGGGTTATATGCTGCTCCGTGGAGGCGCTGGCTCAGTCAGAAAAAACCCATTTGAAGCCTGCGCATGGCATACCTTGGCCATTCGTTCCAAATCCCCTTATATCCGCGCTGTAGAACGGGATCAGGCACGCCTCTCATGTACAGAGCCGGTTTCTCAATATGGGCAGGCTCTAGAGGGCCAGATATCGGAAATGAAGCAAGCAATCCGGGCGCATGGCGTACATCGTGTCGCGGTTCCTGAAATAGCCTATGATCCCAAAAGGGATCGTGACGAAACCAATGCAGGCGGTTAAGGGGCTGATAAGAGCCTTCAGAGTGCAGCAATATACGATCCGCCGTCAGGTCCAAACCGTATGTCCATGCTTTCTGTTCTGATTGACAGTCCGAGACACTCCGAAAAATCAAAACGGCGCTGTGGATAACATCCATGCGCCGTTTTGATCCGCAGTTTTCCTAACGTCCCCGTCCCACGCAGTCCCCGGATATCCCGTCATATCCCGGTCAACATCCAGTTCCATTCCCTCTGTCCCCTTTCATTCAGTCTCCTCAAGGAGCCTGAATCACATCCGGCCACTCATATCAATGGGTCCTGAGCCTAAGCTCAGGACTCATTCTTTAAGATAGAAGATGAAGCTTGCTGCGATGTGGATTGCAGACATGAATGTATGAGCGCAGCAGTCGTATCTGGTGGCAATACGCTGCCAGTCTTTCAGCTTTGCGAACATGTTTTCGATCAGATGGCGCTTTTTATACGGATGCCAGTTGTAAGGCGGCTTTGATTTCCAGTTCTTTTTCGGGGGAATACAGGCAGTGATATTGCGTTCTGCAAGCGATAACCTGATCCGGCTGCTGTCATGGCCTCTGTCCCCGATGACTTCTTGTGTCCCGTCGGGGAGATCTGCCAGCAGCACGTCTGCGCCCTTGAAATCACTGACCTGATCTGCGGTCAGATGAAGGCGGACAGGCCGGTCCAGACCATCGCACACGGCATGGAGTTTTGAGTTCAGGCCGCCTTCTGTCCGTCCGATATGGCGGGGAAAAGCCCCTTTTTGAGCAGGGACGCCGATGTCCGGTGCGCTTTGAGATGTGTCGCATCGATCACCAGGCGCTTCGAATGGCCAGCCTGTTCTGTCAGGGCGACGAAGATCCGATCAAAGACACCCAGGCGTCTCCACCGGATGAAGCGATCATACAAAGTCTTGCGCGGAGCATACGCTTTCGGGGTGTCTTTTCACTGAAGGCCGTTGCGGATCACATAAACGATCCCGCTCGGAACACGCCGGTCATCCACGCGTGGCAATCTCCGTGTGCCAGAGGGAAAAATGGCTCAATCCGCTCCATCTGGCTCTCAGGTAGCAAAAATACCTCACTCACAGCCTCACCTCCATCGGTAAGCCTGTGAATCACAACGTCTCGCTCCGTTCAATAAATTAATAGGTTCTGAGCCTAGTGAGGCACATGTTTGATATTGCAATTCACTATCAATTGCTAAATAAGCTACCGGGAACCATCACAGTGTGAGCTTTGATAATGAATCTTCGTGCGCTTTGCCTGAGCACCATCTGCGCCTCCACTCTGCTGGCAGGTGTGGATGTCCCGGCGGCATCTCACGCTGCAACAGGGGGAGAGATTACCGTGCCGCAGAAGGTGAAACCGACCTTTGCCCCCCGTGTGCACTCAGCCCATGCCCCGGAAAAAAAAGCGAAGGCAGAGGACGAAGGCAGCCCGGACGCGAACAGGCATGAGGATATAGTCGTCACCGCCGCGCGCAGGAACCGCATGTATGTCAGCAGCGGTGGGGATCTGGGCGCGCTGGGCAAGAAGAAGGGGCTGGACGTGCCCTTCAACATCCGCAGCTACAATTCCAGCCTGATCCTGAACCAGCAGTCACAGACACTGGGCGATGTGCTGCTGAACGATCCCACCGTGCGCACGACAATGGGGTATGGCAATTACGCGCAGCTGTTCCAGATCCGTGGGTTCACGCTGTATGGCGATGACGTGGCGATTGACGGCCTGTATGGCGTCACCCCACGGCAGCTTGTCTCGCCCCAGCTTTATGATTCGGTGCAGGTGCTCAATGGCGCCAGCGCGTTCCTTAATGGCGCGGCCCCCGGTGGCTCGGCCATTGGGGGTAACGTCAACCTGATCCCCAAGCGCGCGGCGGCGACGGATATCACGCGCATCACCGGCGATTATACCAGCGGCGGGCAGGGCGGTGGCGCATTTGATATCAGCCGTCGCTTTGGTCGCGACCATGCCTTCGGCTTCCGCTTCAACGCCGCCGGCATGGATGGACAGACGGCGATCAAGGGCGAACGGCGTGATGACGTGGCCCTTGGCGCGGCCTTTGACTGGCACAATGATGACACGCGCATCGACATGAACATGAATTACCAGAAACAGCAGGTTTATGGCGGGCGCAGCGCGATCATCGTCTCCAGCCTGGCCGATGGCATGCCCGCGCCAAAGGCGACCGCGCCATCGGAAAACTGGGGGCAGCGCTGGGCCTATACCGACCTGAGCTACCTGTTCGGCACGCTGAACATCGAACATGATTTTGGCAGCCACATTACGGCGTATGGCAAATTCGGCGCGCAGGGCGGCAATGAAATGGGCAATTACGCCACCACCACGCTGACCAATTCCCGCACCGGGGCGGGCACCGTGGGCGCCATGGCGGATGCGTACAACGTCATGAACGAGGCGACGCAGGCCGGTATCCATGCGCATGTCACCACCGGCCCGATCAAACATGAAATCAACGCGGGCGGGTCGGCGATATGGGAGGAATCAGACGCCGCCTATTCCATGAGCCTGACATCACAGGCGGGCAACATCTATCACCCCACGCAGTTCACCCCGCAGGAAACCTATAGCGGCGGCAGCCTGAACAATCCCGGCCGGGTGGCGTGGAACAAGCTGTACAGCCTGTTCCTGTCTGATACCATGACCTTCTGGCACGACCGTATCGCGCTGACGGGGGGCTTCCGGTACCAGGACATCCTGTCGGATTCCTTTGCCTATGGCACCGGCACATTGAGCACCCATTACGATGCGGCGGCGTTCTCCCCTGTCATCGGGCTTGTCATCCATCCGGTCAAACATGCCGCCCTGTATTTCAACCGTATTCAGGGCCTGTCGGCGGGGCAGACGGTGGGCGCAACCTACGTCAATGCCGGGCAGGTCTTTGCCCCGTACCAGAGCACCCAGTACGAAGTTGGCGCGAAATATGACGTGGGCCGCTTTGCCGCAGGTGTCGCGTTTTTCCAGACTGCCATGCCGCAGGGCATGACCGAAGCCTACGGTAATACCGGGCAGATGCTGTACACACAGAATGGCCGACAGCGTAACCGGGGCATGGAACTGACCTTCAATGGCGAGATCCTGCGCGGCCTGCGCTTCAACGGTGGCCTGACGTTGATTGATGCAAAGCAGATGAATACGGCGGGCGGCGAATATAACGGCAAGACCGTTATTGGCGTGCCGAACTACACCATTAACGGCAACCTTGAATACGACGTGCCGTTCGTGAAGGGACTGACGCTGGTGGGCCGTGTCATCAGCACCGGCAAGCAGCAGTTCAATAACATGAACACGACGCACCTGCCAGCATGGTCACGTTTCGACCTGGGGGCACGCTATACCTTCCTTGCAGCAAAGAAACCACTGACCGCGCGCTTCGAGGTCGATAACATCGGCAACCAGCGGTACTGGGCATCGGTTTACCAGAGTGACCTGGTTATGGGAGACCCGGAGACCTTCAAGTTCTCGATCAGTGCCGATCTGTAAAAAAACGGACAGAAGTAATAAAAGCTTCGCCCGAAACTGCTTTGTCCTGAATTGTGGTTTCCGGCCGCAACCATGATCGTGACCGGAAACCGTATGTGGTATTAGGGCGTGTCGTCATTTAGCATATGGCGCTATGAGGCTTGTACTTCCGTTTGATCTG
The DNA here is from genome assembly GCF_018491655.1 of Komagataeibacter oboediens. Classification (NCBI taxonomy): domain Bacteria; kingdom Pseudomonadati; phylum Pseudomonadota; class Alphaproteobacteria; order Acetobacterales; family Acetobacteraceae; genus Komagataeibacter; species Komagataeibacter oboediens. The sequence goes on from NZ_JABLUU010000021.1 coordinate 38,317, forward strand.
TGATGTTTTCTCTCTGTTTTCAGGGAGAGAATGAATGCGACGATATGGCCTGAGTGACAGCCAGTGGAAACGGATAAAAGATCTTCTCCCGGGTCGTGAAGGTCATGTCGGCGGAACGGCTGCCGATAACCGTCTGTTTGTGGAAGTGGTTCTGTATCGTTACCGTGCCGGCATTCCGTGGCGTGACCTGCCTACCCGGTTCGGAGACCGGAAGAACGTTCACCGGCGACTGCGTCGCTGGTGCGAAGGCGGCGTGATCGAACGGATTTTCCGGCATCTGGCCGCCGATCGTGACAACGACTACATGATGATCGACAGCACGATTGTCCGGGCGCACCAGCACAGTGCGGGGCGCGTAAAAAAAGGGCGCGGATCAGGCCATCGGGCGGTCCCGTGGCGGACTGACTTCGAAAATCCACGCCATTGTCGATGCCGCAGTAAAGGCGGTCGCCCTGTCCCTGACACCCGGGCAGAGAGCGGACATCACGGAAACAGAGCCCCTGCTGGATGAGGTCGATCCCAAAGCCTCTATCGCCGACAGGGCTTATGATGCTGATCTGCTTATCAAAAAGCAGATCACACCGGTTATCCCTTCAAGGAAGAACCGACGCGATCCACGGAAAATCAGCTTCCATCTCTACAAAAACAGAAACATCATTGAACGCTTCTTCGCCAGGCTGAAGTCAACATTCCTCGCAGCAGTGCAACTCGTTTCCGCCATCATCGGAATTAACTGACGACACGCCCTAGCACTACTTTGGCAGAATGTGTTGCGAGGTCTGGAGTAGAAGGTTTCCACAGTGGGAGCATTGCCCGATGGGTGGTCGCAGCATGCGATCAAGAATGGCCTGTCGTATTGCTGGCAGACTGGGCTGTGGCGGTGGGCCGGTGACTCTTTTTTTTCCGCCCGACCGCCGTAAGGCGCCGGGACTGGAGAAAGGCGTAGGCCATCATGGACATCAGGGCGTGTCGGTGCAGGCCCGTCCATGATCGCCCCTCAAAGTGATCGAGGCCCAGTTCCTCCTTGAGTTGCTGATACGCCTGTTCGCAGACCCATCGGGCCTTGATCGCGGCGGCCAGTAGCCTGAGGGAGGTGTCGGCAGACAGGTTGGACAGGTAGTATTTCCGTTCTCCGGTGGAACGGTGCTCGCCAATCAGCCAGGCTTCCTCCCCGGGCATATGCTGGGCCGTCCGGCCACCGATACGCTGGGCTGGACCATCTGCAACGCGTATCCGTATGGCTGCAAAGCGTGCCGCCAAGCCACCTTTGGTCCCGCGACGCCAACTGACCCTGCGCCATGTTGCAGTTTCCAGTATCTTATGGGCAGGAACAGAGTGCTGGTCCGGTACTGGATGCATCCGGGATGGGCCGCGCTTTCTGGCCGGAAACACCAGCTCCACATCGGTGGAATAGACTTTCTGATGACGTGGTATCCCGACTGCCCAGCGCAGGCCCCGCGCGCTCAGAGCCTGACGGAACGGGGCAGACAGGCCATAACCGGCATCTGCAAGAACACAGCCAAAACGGACACCTGCGGCACAGAGGCGATCAATCTCTTCGATCGCCATCTCCGGTTTGGTCCTGGGGCCCTGATGTTCCAGTGGAACACCAGCCCGCTTCAGGCGTGCCGGATCTGCTGTCCAGATATCGGGCAGGAACAGACGGAGTGACAGCATTAGTGGCACTTCACGCAAAGCCAGTGTCACGGACACCAGTGTCTGACAATTCGCTTTCCTGCCCAGGGTCGAAGCATATTGGGGCGCCACGCCAACAGAATGTTCTCCCTTTTTGGGAAGGGAGGTATCATCGATGATCAGCCATGAACGCTCGCCGCCCACCAGATGGTCAGCATGACGCCATAGAGCAGCCTCAAGTGGCGCACTGTCCCACACACCGGTACTGACGAAATGATGCAGTCGGTCATAAGGGATATCGCCATTGCGTGCAGCCATAGGCTGCACGCTCTTGCGGTCACCAGGTCCGATCAGGCCTGCAATATAAGCCGGACACATCGCCCGCTGCGCTTTGTGACCCAGGGCGGCCAGAAATGGCGCAAGCCATACTTCCAGATCCGATCGCCAGTCGGTGTTCATCGCCAGCTCCCACTACAGCTGGTCTTCCATGAATCACCGATCGCACCCGTTGGGAATTCTTATTCCAAATTTTCTGCCAAAGTAGTGCTAGGGGCCATTCAAAGTTCTTTGACGTAGCAACCGTCCAGAACCGCTACAATCTTGTCGATCGCACCAGCGAGGACGTGCTCGACTACTGCCCGCCCAGAATATCGGGTTCATCCCCTGGTTTCCGCTTGCCGCCGGCGACCTCGCGAAGCCCGGCTCAATTCTGGACACCATGGCGGGGAAATACGGCGCGCACCCGAGCCAGATCGCACTGGCCTGGATCCTAAAACGCAGTCCGGTGATGCTGCCAATCCCCGGCACATCGAAGGTCGCGCATCTGGAGCAGAATGTCGCCGCTGCTGACATCAGCCTCTCCGATGAGGACTTCGCGACACTGGATTCAGAAGGCCGCAAGGCGTTTCAGTCAACGCCATAGGGGAGCGCTCTCGGACAGTCACAGTCCCAGCGCCGAAAGGCCGGGGTGACTGTCCGGGCGTCGCTTTTCAGGCCAGTGGAACAGGCGGCTGGCGGCTGAAATGGGTTGATCGTTGATTGATGCTGCGCGGTAACGCATCAGACCATTTTCATCGAATTCCCAGTTCTCGTTCCCATGAGACCTGAACCATTGCCCGGTCTGATTCCGCCACTCATAAGCGAAGCGGACTGCGATCCGGTTATTCTGAAAAGCCCAGAGTTCCTTGATGAGCCGATATTCTTGTTCGCGGGCCCATTTCCGCGTCAGGAACGTCACAATTTCTTCTCGACCGCAGATGAATTCCGAGCGATTGCGCCATTGACTATCGGGAGTGTAGGCCTGCGCTACCTTTTCAGGATCCTGACCATTCCAGGCATCTTCCGCAAGACGAACCTTCTGAACAGCAGTTTCGGCATTAAAGGGAGGAAAGGGGGGGCGGGACATTGGAAATTCCGTCTGTGGTTCGGGGACGGATCGCTGGCTGATCCGGTGTCTGTCAGTATTTTCCGGAATAGCATTTGACGAAAGGACAATGATCCCTCATTTCAGGACATGCCCATTCGGATCGGTCTCCTGCTTTATCCTGACTTCCAGTTACTCGACGCCGCTGGAGTAACGGCGGCCTTTGAGATTGCCAGCACGTTTGGACGCGCCGGGTATGAGACGACACCTCTGTCCCGGCATGGAGGTCTGGTCCGGTCGTCTTCCGGCATGGCGATCGAGACCGTCCCGCTCGCCGCAGTCGGGGCCTTTGACACGCTTGTCGTTGTCGGGGGCGAAGGGCATAGGCAGGCCATGGCCTGTCCGGAACTGCAGGCCTTCATTCGACATCAGGCTGGCACGGCACGGCGGATATGCAGCGTGTGTACGGGCGCTTTCCTGCTGGCGGCGGCCAGACTGCTTGATGGACGCCGCGTAACGACGCATTGGCAACAGGCCAGGGCGCTGAAAGCACGGTTTCCGGAAGTCAGGGTCTCGGCCGATGCCATTCATATCCATGATGGTCCGATCTGGACGTCAGCCGGCATCAGTGCAGGAATAGACATGGCCCTGGCGCTGGTGACCGAAGACCTCGGTACAGACATCGGGCGGCGCACGGCGCAGCAGATGGTGGTTTTCTATCACCGCCCTGGAGGGCAGTCCCAGTTTTCGGTGCTTCTTGAGATGGGAAGCACGCAGGAACGCTTTGCCGATCTTCTGGGGTGGATCCGGTCCAACCTGCAACAGCGCCTGACTGTGGACATTCTCGCCAGCCATGTCGGCATGAGCCCCCGGAACTTTTCACGCAGTTTCCGGACCGCCGTGGGGATGAGCCCCGCCAGAGCGGTCGAGAAACTACGTCTGGAAGCCGCACGGGAACGGGTCGAACGGTCCACGCTCCCCATCGAGGCCATTGCCGCCATGACCGGCTTCCACGATCCCGAGCGGATGCGGCGCGCCTTCCTGCGTGAGTTTCATCAGCCACCTCAGGCTGTCCGGCGAAATGCAAATGGCAATCCGAACTGACAAAATGCCCGGTCTGCGCCCAGCCGGCGAGTGCCTGCTTCGGCCTGAACTGTCAGGTGAGTATTTCGAGAGGCTTTGGCGACTTGTCCCGTTCTTTTTACATCTCACCGGGCTCCCTGATGTGCCCTGTAGGTTCGGCGTTAGATGCGCTGGCGCTTGAGCGATCAGACAAAACGCTCCGCCACAGCATCTTCATGGAAATTACCATGCGGGCTTATCGTGCATTCCATCTTGCAAATCTTTATGAAGACACTCTGTCCAATTCATATGGTAAACATTTCTTACTTGTTATTTGTAACCGCCCGATAGATGGTGGCTTTATGCACGCCAAAACGGGCTGCAACTTCTGAAATGGAGAGATTTTCGTCCCGGACAAGCTTCTGGATCGTCGCAATCTGCTCTGCGTTGAGCTTGGCCGGCCGACCAAGATGGACCCCTCGTTCCTTGGCCCGTTTTCGGCCTGTTTCTGTAAGATTGCGGCTTAATGCGCGCTCAAATTCAGCAATACCGGCAAAAACACCAAGAATCATCTGTCCATAGGGAACGGTGGTATCGGCCCAGGGTTCACAAAGGGAACGCAGGCCCGCTCCTTTTTCACGAAGTCGATCGGCCACTTCCAGCAGGTGGGGCGTTGACCAGGCAAGACGGTCCAGAGAATAGACAATCAAAGTATCGTCAGAAGAAAGTTCCGTCAGGACATCACCCAGAATGGGCCAGTCCCGGCTCATTGTAGGAACTTTTTCCTCATATATTTTTTTACAACCCGCCTTTCGGAGCGCTTCTACCTGTTGGAGAAGCGTCGCTTCTTCCGCATTTTCGCGCGCGTACCCGATCAGCATCATATTATTCGTTTATATTGGCACATCAGTCTTATTTTATAGACGATTGCGCGAACGCATGGCCAGCATTTTTTTGTTTTCAAATGACGGGTCTTATGCAACAATAAATTCCGTTACGTCCTCATCACTTCCACCATCATGCGGTTTCACATCAAGCAGAACGGCCACGCCACAAATATTTCATATTTTGGCCCAATAGCCAGCGGTCAGAAAACCCGAAACTTCCTTGCTGGTGCGAGTATTTTTGAGACAGGCGATACATATGAAGATGGCAACGGACAATGGCTGCTCTCTTGTGGTCCGTACGAATGAGACCTCGGTCAGGAACGGCTTTTTCAACTGGACCAACGTGATTGAGGTTGTAAACAGATCACTTCCCCTTTCACGCAGGTCAAATCTGTCTTCCTATCGCTTCGTCATAGGAACACGGGCCTGGGTCCGCACGAACCTGATCGATCTGGCCCGGTGGAGCAGTTGGGAATACGTTCTGCAGGGAGGCACACTGGAAATCGACAGCTTTGGCCCCTTTCAGGTTCTGTGGCTGCACCTGATTATTGATCCGGCGGGTGGAGAAATCATTTTCGGACCCAAGCATTCCGAAGCCGGCCTTATCCTGATCGACATTACATTTGGCAGCCCGGACCGCGCCGCGCCATTCAGCCTGATATTCCGCGGTAACGAGACCCTGACGGCATCCTATGATTCCGATACCCGCATCACGCTGGTCGGGCTGCTTGCGGGATCCGGGGTGGAACGGGACTGCGCGGCATGGGCGATCGTGCGCTGTGATGGGGATCCCTATGGGCTGTCCCGTCCTGAAAACTGGCAGCAGGGGGGAGAAGGGACAGACACGCCCCCGCTTTTCCTCAAACGCTATCGGACACAGACCCCCCAGAACGGCATCGTCATCCATTTACCTCCCAAAACACAACAGACAGGCAGACCAGACTAATGGGCGAACGACAGACCTATCCCATTCCGGACAAACTGCTGGAAAGCATTGATACGGGTATCCTGCTTGTCAGCAATGATAACACAATCATCTTTGCCAATGATAACGCGGCCCATATCTGGGGTGGTCCCACGCCCGGGCTGATCGGCCGGAAACTTGATATTCTCTTTCCCACCGGGACAGACATCCTGCCCTGTACCTTTGGTGAGAACCTGACGAATGTCGCACTGTGCCCATCTGGCGTATCCGGGGGTAACGTCTGTCGTTCCACTACGCAAAACCACCACCATCTGACCTTGCTGCGGCATGACGGCACGACGTTTTCTGCCGAGATGTCCGTGGCACGGGTCGAGGGGGCGGGACAGCAGGTGTTTGTCATTTCCCTACGCGACGTGACACGGGATCTGTCCCGACGTGAGCAGGATCTGCAGTACGCCAGCGTCGTGCAACGCAATGCATGTGGTATCCTGATACTGGATAGCCAGTGCCGCATTACCTATGCCAATGCATCGGCAGCCCGGTTTTCGGGCATCGGTACCGAGGGTATGGAAGGGGCTGATTTCTCGGCCTTTCTGTCCGGGCAGCAGGGCGATCTTGCGACATTACAGGCTTTTCGCCGTCGTCTGCAGCGCTGTCGGCCCTTTGAACTGGAAATCCATTCCCGCACCGACACAGGCCAGGACATCTGGCTTCTGGCAACCGTAACGCCCTTATGCAGCCCCTATGAGGAACTGCACGAAGTGATCGTGGTGCTGAATGACATTACGGGCAGCGAGCAGATAAAGGCGCTGCAGAAGGATATGATGGGGGCACTGACCAGCAACCTGTCCTTCAACGAAATCCTCGCCTTGATGTGCCGGCAGATTGAACGTATCGCCCCGGATGTCGTAACACAGATTGTGGTCGTGGATGATGAACAGCGCATGCACCCCGTGGCGCGTGCACGGCTGCCCGCACAGATTGCCGAAGTCTGCACTGACCTGCGGATAGGCCCCGAGGTCGGGTCATGCGGCACGGCACTGTTCACCGGCAGGGAAGTGGTTACGCCAGACATTGAAACCGATCCGAAATGGAAGGGGTTCTGGCAGTTTGTCGTCCCGCATGGCCTTATGGCCTGCTGGTCGGTGCCGATCCTGCTGCATGACGGCCGGGTAGGTGGCAGTCTGGCTTTCTATTTCCGTGCCAAGCGCGCACCAGGCAGATGGCACCGGCGGATTGCCGATGCCTGCCTGCACCTGTGTGCGCTTGCCATCGAACAGCAGCGTTCGCGTGAGGATATCGCGCGGCTTACGCAGTATGACACGCTGACGGGCCTGCCCAACCGAACCGGGTTGCGGCACGGTATCAGGCAGCGGGCGGCACGCGCGCGGCGCGAAAACCTGCTGGCACTGATCATCAACCTTGATCAGTTCCGGGCCATCAATAACGGGTTGGGGCGCCCGGCGGGTGACAGGCTGCTGGCGGCGCTGGCCAGGCGGCTATCCGGTCTCATTTCCAGTGATGACCTGCTGGCCCGCAGCGGAGGAGACGAATTCACCCTGATCACGACCGGTGGGGTGGAACGGGCCACGGCACTGGCCGATACCGTCGTGAAAACCGTAGCGGAGCCGGTCGTGATTGACATGGTCCCTGTTACCATTACGGCCAGTATCGGCATTGCGGATAATGACGGTGGCCGGCGGGAGATGGAAATCCTCATGCAGCAGGCGGAAACGGCCCTGTCGCAGGCGAAGAATGCCGACCGTAACTGCTACCGTTTCTTCAGCGAGGAAATGAACCGGCAGGCGGCGGACCAGATCCTGCTGGCCAACGCGCTGAAGCAGGCGATCAGGACGGACCAGCTCTATCTGGTATACCAGCCACAGGTCCATGCCGCGACCGGCCGGCTGGAAGGGGTGGAAGCCCTGGCCCGATGGACCGATCCTGCCCTGGGCATGATATCACCGGGCCGTTTTATCCCCCTGGCGGAAGAAACCGGACAGATCGAGGCAATCGGGCTGTGGTCACTGCGGGCGGCCTGTCGGCAGATGGCCCTATGGATGCAGGCAGGGGTGGACGTTCCGGTCGTCTCGGTCAACATATCCGCGCTGCATTTCAGAAATCCCGACCTGCCAGGCCTGATTGGCGAGATCCTGCACGAAAGCGGTATTCCCCCGCAGCGCCTGACCATCGAACTTACGGAAAGTGCGATGATAGAGAATTACGATCAGACCCTCATTGCCGCGCAGGCGATCCGGGCCATGGGCATCGGGCTTTCCATGGATGACTTCGGAACCGGTTTTTCCAGCCTGTCGAACCTTGCAAACCTGCCGCTTAACGAGCTCAAGATTGATCGGAGTTTCATGGATGGCTTTGAACCGACGGGCAAGGTTCACTCTGTAGTCACGGCCATCATCCGTATCGGGCGGAGCCTGGGCATGACCGTGGTGGCGGAAGGGGTGGAAACGCAGGCGCAGCTTGACCTGCTCCGGCAGATCAACTGCGACGTGATACAGGGATATTTCTTTTCCAGACCCCTGGATGTGCAGGATCTTGAAGCATGGCTGAAGGCCCGCCCCAATACCGGGTGCTCACAGCCCGGCAGCCAGCATGACGCTGCATGAGACGGATATGAATAGCGGCATGACGAAGGGGAGACGCCCCCCGGTTACCAATTCTTTACAATAAAAGCCTTCTTATCGGATTTGGAGCTTTATCTGTTGCAGGACCGGACATGACACGTGCGCACCGCAATCCAGATTTCCCTGCAGGCGGAGATGCCGCCCTGTGGCAGCAACTATGCGGACAGCCTGCCGCGGATGATCCCGTTACGCAGATGCTTGTGGCAAGTGGTCTACCCGTACTGCATGGCATTATCTTGCCATTTGGTACTGACGAACGTGTGGAGATTGACCACATATTTGCCAGCGCAGACGGGTTGCATACCTTACATGCGAAACATTACATCGCGTGGATCAATGCGCCTTCTTCCGAAAAAGAAATCCGGTCGCAGGGCGGGGCTGGAAATTTTGCCTGTAATAGTGATTTCCTGCAAAGTTTCCTGAAACTGGCCGAGGCCGTCAGCACCACCATAAATGATCCATTACCGACACAGGACAGACCCCCCGTTCCCGTGACGGGCCATTTCCTGCTCCCGTACAAGGTGCCATTGATGGCCCCCCTGCAGGATCATGCCCTTCTCCTCCCGGAACTGGAAAACATGCTGAATACCTTGGCCGGCAGGGGCACCATTCCGGCCGAATATGGCGAGGCATGGTGCCATATTGGAACATTACATCACAAAAACATCGTCGAATCGTCACAGATACAGAATCCAAGCCCCTTCTGAACTTTCCTTTTCTGTGCAGAATATTGTATTTTCCAAAAAAACACCCAAATACTCTCCCGCACCCGGAAAGACTATTATTAGGATAGAAGATGTCGTACGTACCCCTGTTAAAAATAATGGACCGGTCCGACACTTCCCTGCTGAACAGTCTTGCGCAAGAGTTCAGGACGGCCAGACCATTTCCACATCTGGTCATGGACGGAATGTTCTGTGATTCCCTGCTGAACGAAGCGTTGCAGGCTTTTAACCTTGATCACGTAAACAATATAAATGTGTTCCAGAACCAGCTTCAGTCAAAGCGTTCGACCAGCACACAATCCGTCATGCCTGCAGCAATACAACGGTATTTTGATATAGTGAACGGTGCACCGTTCCTCCGGCTACTGACCAGATTGACAGGAATCACGAATCTGCTTCCCGACCCTTATCTTTATGGGGGCGGCATGCATGAAGTCGCGGGGCAGGGACATTTTCAGGTCCATACCGATTTTCGTTATCACCCCCATACGTGTCTGGAAAATCGCCTGGCTTTGCTGACTTACCTCAATCATGACTGGAAACCGGAATATGGCGGCCTGCTGGAACTGTGGCAGAAAAACCCAACCCGGCCTGTCAGAAAAATTGTTCCCCGGTTCGGGCGCAGCGTTCTCATGCTCCAGTCGCCTGAGTCATGGCATGGACACCCCCAGGCCGCGCGGGCAGGGCATCTGCGGCGGACACTCATTACATATTTTTACACGGCACCAAAAATAAAATCCGACAGGACGGCACAAAGCACGATCTATCTATCCAACAGCAGACAATCGACCACGCAGATAGCAGAAATATTCATACGGAACATACTTCCGCATTTTGTCATTGATACAGCAAGATGGATACGACACAGAAAACGTAAGCAAAAATTTAGATAAAATTCCAAATCTTACAAATTGTCGTTAAGCTTATGGTCATAGGATGACTCATTCGAACTGTCAGGTCGTTCAGAATGTACGCAGCACATTCGCGATGCCATCGGCAATTGGAGTTACGACGATTTTGTGCCGGTCAGGCACAACAGCAGTTCAAGGAGGAACTGTGCCTCAATCACTTTGGGAGGCAATCATAGACTGACCTGCACCGACACGTACTGATGCCCATGATGGCCTACGCCTTTCTCCCGGCCCGGCGCCTCACGGCGGTCAGACGGAAAAAAAGTTATCAGCCCACCTCCACAGCCCGGTCTGCCAGCAATACGACAGGCCATTCCTGATCTTATCCTGCACTGACCGGGCAATGTCCGCACTATGGAAACCTTTTAATCCAGACCCTGAAACGCATTCTGCCAAAATAATGCCAGTCCAATCAATCGCTGCAGCCCATGCCATCCAGCAACACGTCCAGTGCGGCCGGGACCGGTGCTGATCCAACCTTTTCTTCAAGCAACTGGTTACTGATCGCCAGCATGGCCAGACCGTGCACCTGCGCCCAGCTTGCCGCAGCCAAAGCACTGACGGCAGCCGGCCGGAAGCTTCCGTCGCGTTGTCCTTTTTCCAGAAGCCCAAGAAGAATCCCGAAGGTACTCATGGCGGCATCATGTAGCTGTGGGTCTATCGTCTTGTCAGCATCGGAACTGAACATCAGGCGATAAAGACCGGGATTCTGGCAGGCGAACCTGATACAGGCCTGTGCCGCCGCTACGAATTGCGCGCGCGTGGACGACAGGTCTGGCGATATTGCTTCAGTCAAACTCTTCCCAAGTCTGATGAAGCCGATCCGGGCCAGTTCCCGTAACAGCATCTCGCGGTCACGGAAATGCTTATACGGCGCTGCATGACTGACACCTGTGCGCCGCGCCACTTCCCGCAAGGTGAACGTCCAGTTCTGGTCTGTGGCCAGCATGTCCAGCGCCGTGTCGATCAGGGCACGACGCAGGTCGCCGTGATGATAGGGGCGGTCCTTGGTTTCACTCATTCGTGAGGCCTATGTTTACACAAGAAACTTTCATTGACACCAGATCGTCATGCTCCATACCCTGCCTGCATAAGTTTCTCCTGTAAACATGGAGGACGTGATGTCCGATGCTACGCCCGCTGACCTGAACCGTATTCTCGACCGGCAGCGTGCCGCGTTCCTGCAGGCCGGACCACCAGACCTGAAACAGCGGCGGACCGATCTGCGCCGCCTGAAAGCCGAAATCCTGCAGCGGCGTACCGAGATCGTGCACGCCCTGAAAACGGATTTCGGCCAGCGGTCAGAGCGCGAAAGCGCCATCGTGGAACTGATCCCGCTGGTGCAGTCGATCAATTACATGATCGCGCATCTGGGACACTGGATGAAACCCGAACGCCGTCACGTATCGGCCTATTTCCAGTGCGGTCGCGCCTGGGTGGTTCGGCAGCCGGTGGGTGTCGTGGGGATTATCGCGCCGTGGAATTATCCGGTCTCCCTGGCCCTCGTGCCGCTGGCGACAGCAATTGCGGCTGGTAACCGCGCCATGCTCAAACCGTCTGAATTCACGCCGGCCACATCGGCGGTGATCGACGAGATCGTTCGGGCCACTTTTCCGGCGGATCAGATTTCTGTCGTGACTGGCAATGGCGATGTAGGGGCCGCGTTCTCGGCACTGCCGTTTGATCATATTCTGTTCACCGGCAGCACCGCAGTTGGAAAGAAGGTCGCTGAAGCGGCGGCGCGCAATCTGACCCCGGTCACGCTTGAACTGGGGGGCAAGTCTCCCGTAGTGATCGCGCCCGGTTTTTCCATGCAGCAGGTGGCGGAGCGCGTGGCGTTCGGCAAGCTGACCAATGCCGGGCAGACCTGCATCGCGCCGGATTATGTGCTGGTGCATGAAGACGACAGGGACGCTTTTGCCGCAGCCTATCAGGACGCCGTGAAAAAGCTGCATCCGGGTGGTTATGTAGGATCACCTGATTATACGGCCATCCTCAACCAACATCATTACGAGCGCCTGAGCGGTCTGATCGACAATGCCGAAGCACAGGGCGTGCAGGTTATTCGGTTGGGGAGTGATTCAGCTACGGATCACGTTCTAGCCCCCGTGCTGCTGCTGAACGTCACGACCCAGATGGCCGTCATGCAGGAGGAGATTTTCGGGCCTGTCCTGCCCGTGCTGACTTACCGCACACTGGACGAAGCGATTGCCTTCATCAATGCGCGGCCCCGACCCCTAGCCCTGTATTATTTTGGTGACAATCGCGTTGAACG
>NZ_JABLUU010000022.1:0-40164 GCF_018491655.1 Komagataeibacter oboediens
AATCATAATCCCTTGGTCGGCGGTTCAAATCCGTCCACCGCTACCATCACGTTAGGGTTTATCCTCAAGGGCTTAGACAACTTTTCTACGGCTTGGCCGGTATCGTTGTTAGTCATTTTTTTTCCCCTGTTTAGAAATGTTAGTCACTCCCCTCTTTTCCTGCCGCTGCTCCAGGGCGCGATTGGAGAGCTTGGCGATGGCATTCACCGCGCGGGTTTTCTGCTCGGCATGACGCACATATACGCTCACGGATGCGGCCGTAGTGTGTCCTGTGATCGCCATGATTTCCCGTTCCGTGCATCCCATTTCCGCCAACCACGACGCTGCCGTTGCGCGCAGACCGTGCCACACGATTCCATTCAATCCCGCGGAGCGGATTGCTTTACTGACAGCGGATTGGAACTGCCCTAGTTCCCATGGCCTGCCTGTTGATGACGTCAGAATGGTATCTGCTGTCCGGAGCGTCATTTCCCTTTCCAGGACGTCCTTCAGTTCGGGATGGCAAGGTATCCATACCTTTGCGCCCGTCTTCTCCTGCACGACCTCGATCACGTCCCCATCAAAGGCGCTCCAGGTCATGGCAATCTGGTCGATCCCGCGCTGTCCCGTACCCAGTGCAAGCAGAAGGGGCAGTCGAAACTGCGGCTTTTCCCGCAGGAAGGTCTGAATTTCATCACGCGTCCATGCCCGATAGCCCGGACCGGTCTTGAGCCGTTTGGGACGAAGGGCCGGGTTATCAGAACGCATGCCGATTTCGATGGCGTAGCTCATCAGGATCGAGAGCATCGATACCGTCTTGTTGGCACGACGTGGGCTGGGAATCGGATCATCCCCTTCCGTCCGACCTGGACGGAACGCGTAGCGATCCCGGACCAGCCTGACGGCTGCCCTATCCAGATCAGATACCAGCGCCATACCGAAATCGTCCTCCAGCGGCTGGAGAAACTTTTCATAGTCCTTCCGCGTGCTCGGCTTGAGCTGCGTCCATTCCGGTGTACCCCGATAACGGGCAATCAGTTCAGCCAGGCTACCGGGAATAATGCCCGGCCGAGGCCTTTCGCTTTGCTCAAAACGGTTATGGATTTCCTGGTAGGATTTCAGAAATTCGGGGCTGCCTATCTCGCCCGCTATTCGCAGGCGAACACCATGCCGACGGTAATAAGCGTATTTTTTGCGACGGGCCTGATAGGTATTAACGTAAGGTAGAACGACGTTGGCCACTGATCTTCCCTGCCGCTGCAGCCGCAGCAGCCCATGAATTTGTTGTCTGCTTCTTTTCAGGCTGAGCTGAGACAGTCCGCCCCTTGATCCGGTCCATCCAGGCATCCAGTTCTTCAATGAACCAGACGACCCGGCGGCCAGAGATATGATGGGGCTTGGGCGCATTGCCTTCGGCCACCTCTCGCCGCAGCGTTGTGACGCTGATGCCGCCGGCATACGCGGCCGCCAGTTCCTCGCTCATGGCACGCGGCCAATATGGCAGGCGCGATGCGTCCTTCATCTCGTATCGTCCTTCCGTTTATCAGAAGCCCAAGCCTGCGTACCACGCGCGCGGATCAGCTTGCGTCCGTTCTCGGTGACGAGGCTGCCTCGGAACACAATGCGACACGGGCCGTCATCTTCCCGAGTGATGCCCACATATTCACCCCGCCCATTGCCGTGGATTTCGATGCTGTAGATCTCTTTGCCAAATTCGAGGCCCTGCAGGAGTGGATGATCTGAGATATCGCTCATGCCGTCACCTGCCCGCGCGCTGCACCAGATGGCACGATATAACCGTGCTGGCCCTGACCGGCGGATATCGCCAGTTTGCCTTCTCTGACCAGAATGTTCAGCATGCGGGTGACATGGCTCTGCCGTTTCAGGCCGGGCATGAAGCGCCGCACCGTCGTGGCGGGGATGGCATTGGCTCCGGTGTACCTGACCGCGTCACGGTGGGCGCCAAGCACCTTGTCCTTCATGGTGGGCTGCCTGTTTTTCATGGCAAGGCCTCCACCACGATCAGGACAAGGCTGCCCCAGATGAAGCAACAGGCCAGCACGCAGGCCGCGATTTCCCGCATGGTCGGCAGGTTCTCGCAGATGCGATCGATCTGGTGATCGGGGATCTGGATCACGACTGCACCCTCCTGGCCTGGGCATGACGGAAGGTGACGGCTTCGATCTCGGGGCCTTCGGCCATGAAGCGGCCCATGACCAGCCGCTCCAGATCCTCCATCCGGGCATCGGCCACGCGGGCAGCAAAGCGGGCGGCGTGCAGGCTGCCCTGTGCGCGGTAGCCCGCTACAGCCATGAAGTTGGTGCGGAACTGGTGGTGCATGTTGATGGCGGCTTCCTGCTCTTTGACGGGCAGCAGGCCGACCAGATCGCCCGGCGGAATGGGTGTGAAGTCCTGTTTCATGCCGTGCGCTCCGCATTCTTCGCCATGTGACGGGACGCGTGCTGATGGGCGATGCGGTTCAGTTCCGCTTCTTCGGCATCGATGTGCCGGGTCAGGTCGCACATTGCGGCACGCAGGGCGCGGCGTTCGGACATGAGCAGGGCGATGCCGGCACCCTGCCGCGGCAAGGCGGCCAGCATGGCGCTTTCGGCCATCTGGCGGCGGACAATGATGTCCTGCAGGGCATCAGGGGCACTCGATGGCGGGCCTCTCCTGGTGGGAATGATCGTGATTTGTGACATGAAAACTCTCCATTACTGGACGCGCGTCAACAGGCCCGGCGATGCGGGGGAGCGCGGAAAGCTTGAAAATTGGAACGTCAGGTCTCAAATGCGGGAACGGCTGTTGTCAGCCATTCCCGCACTCTCCATCATCGGGTTATCCAGACTCGATGAGGGAACTGATGGCAAAAGAAGACGCACCGCCTCCACCACCACCGCCGCCTCCACCCCCTCCCCCGCCGCCAAGTCGGCATGATAAAGGGAGCGGAAGCCCGCTAAAGGCTACTTGATCCAGAACACCAGCGCAGCGAACAGGCCCAGCCAGGTCAACCCCATTACCGGAATAAGCAGGAACCATATCCATGCCTTGCGCACGATGGAGAAAGTCCGTTTCAGAGTCTGTTCGTTGCGCTCCACTTCGCCAATATAGCGATTGGCAATACCTTCCAGCGTGGTGCGCTCCGTTGGTTGCGGCCAGTCCTGCATCAGCCATTCTGGATGAATACCTGTGACCGACCACTTCTTGGGCTGAAAGACCTGATACAAGTAATAGCCTGAAACCACGCTTGGGCAGACAACCCCCAGAGATCCAGCAGCCCAAAGCCATGTAGGGTGCGACCCCAGCATACCGGCAACTGCCAGCAGGTCTGCGCAGACCCAGCCGATCAGCGATGTGGCCCGACCTTCGTGATACGCCATTGTGGCGGCCTGTGATGCCAGCAGCTTTTCCGCCTGGGCCACGGCTTCCCGCGCGCGCCACAGGGCATAATCCTCGCCCTGTGCGCCGTAAGGCGTGGGCTGATCGGCTTGCTTGGACATGCGGCCCTCCCTGTCTGGGTGCGATCATAGCAGTATTGGTGTGGTGCGGCATTGGTCTATGCCTACGCCTTGCCCTTCGCCATTTCGGTGGCGACGATCAGAGACTGGATATCGAGCCACAGATCATTGGCATTTTTCATGTCCGAAACCCTGATCTGGTCGCCCATGAATGAGCGGGACAGTGCGCGGATCAGTCTGGTCACGGCGGCGCGACGGTTCAGGTCCAGTACCGGGACAACCTCCCCCTCAAGGGCGGTTGTCTCGTTACGCACGTCTGCAAGGCGAGATTCCGCACGCGCCTCGATGCAATCGGAAAAGTCGATGCCGGCTTCGGCGTAATCGCGCATATGGATGGTCGCGGCGGCAATGGTCTGCCGTGGCGGATCGATGCGCGTGATGCGCGAAATCTCGGTGGGGTTGGTGGACATGAAAAACCTCCATCACGGGGTGTGATGGGAAGACTGTGGGTTATTCCCACATGTTATGTCAAGAAATATGTGGGCTAATCCCACAAATCTAATTTTTAACCATCATGCTGGGTGGGGATCTGTTGCATCTTGCTTGGGTTGATCTGTAGCGACGGCGCAAGGAATGTTTCTGGGCGCAGGTCCCATAATATACCCCACAGGGGGCCTGCCCACTGTATGGCGTCGGCTGGCTTCTGGGCATCTTCATCATGGGCTATAAGATGGCCTGACACTTCTATCGAATCGCCGGTATTCAATGATGACAGGAGTGGTTTCCACCGAGAATCGACAGGTATCTTCGGTATCACAATGCTTATTTTTGGATCACATGGGATATGCGCATTGATATATCCGTAGTTTTGATCGCCCTCTCCATTGTCTTCAACAGAGCTGTCGACCTTATCCACTATGACATCCAGACTCCTGACCCGCCCCCCAACCGTATATCTGTAGATGGCATCGTTCCGGGACGAGAAAGCCCGGTCAAGGGCGGCTTTGTCTGCGTTAACCAAGGCTTCATGCCTAACGCTATTGCTATCATTCGCACTTACATCAGATTGGTATTTATCCATAAGGGCACTACTGTCCTCCTTGGACGATCTATATATTTTGCAAATGTCCTGCGCTTCCTGGGCATTGCATACACTTATGAAAGAAAAAAACGCAGGAAGCAGACATAAAGCCAAGTTATGCTTCATGGCTAACTGTCCCGCTTGCTGCGCTTTAGCATCAAATGCAGATAGGCTTCTGCCTCATCTTCTGGAAGATTGCGGTACGCGAAAAGAAGTAGAGCCTCCTTTTCGTTGGTAGCCTCGGCCGGACGCGGATCGCCGGTGCCGTTTGCCAACCAATCAAGGGAAACCCCGAAAAAAGTCGATGCGGCCATCAATGTCTGTCGCCCTGGCATATCGCCTCCCGTCTCGATTTTCGTGAGGTGAGACCTCGATATCCCGAACTCTACAGCCAAAGCGGCTTGCGTCATACCTTTTTGTTCTCTAAGTGTTCTTATGCGATGTCCTGGTGTATCTTTCGTCATGGATTCATCTTGTGGGATATCCCCAACATATGGGCGGGTTTTTCCCACATTTTAGCTTGACTTGAATTGTGGGATTGTCCCACATGTTCCCATGAACACCCGCGAGATCATCCGCCGTGCAGGCGGCCCGCTGAAAGTCGGCAAGGCGATCAACCGTCACCACGCCACCGTTATCGGCTGGCGCAGGGTGCCGGCGGAACACGCCCGCACCGTCGCCCGCATGGCCGGCCTCACCCCACATGATCTCCGCCCCGACGTCTTTGGCCCCGAAACAACGCAAGAACGAGGTGCGGCATGAGCGCACAAACGCTTTTCCGTTTCTTGGTAGCCGTTGGGCATGCTCCATCATTTGGTGAGGCGCGCCGTCTGGTCCGTGCCGGCCGCGTGCTAGTTAATCGCCAGCGCGCGACCGATGAAGGGCAGGCTATTACGGTATCTGACTTGGTAACTGTGCCTGCCTCCACGGGAGGCACCCATTTTTCTGCCGATTATATCAATCGGATACAGGGCGAGATCATGCAGATGATTTCGGGTGATTGTGCATCACGCCATCGGCAATCCGTTCCAGCACGCGCGCGCTTCCGGGCAATGCATTTTTGGGCAGTTTGTCTGCTGTTGTCTGGAGGTGCTGCGCTACTGCTGCATGCGATGGGCCGCCGTTCTTCGCGTAAAAGTCGATGAGGCTTGTAATGGCGAGTTCCAATCCAACCAGCGTTCCGGCCAGTGCCGTTGCATCCGGCGTTGCGGCTGCTTTCGCCTCTGAAGGCATTCCCGAATCCTCCATGTTTGTGTGTGGTAACCGCATGGTGGTCCGCACGGGTCGGCCTGGCAATGGGCTGACCCGTAAGGGCGGATATTTCCCGCGTGCCGGTCACGGCAGGTATTCATCGGTGAATACCTGATGGCCGCGTGGGTTGATTGGGACGCGGCGCGGGCCGAACTGGAACCGCTGCTGGCGCAGGGGTTGCAGCATGCCGAAATTGCCGGACGGCTGGGGCCGACGCTTTCCACGGTGAAGTTCCGGGTGTGCTGGCTTGGTCTGTCGCGCCCGCGTCAGTGCAAGGGGTCGACATTGTTGTCGAACCACGACCAGTTGAACCGCACGGCCTCGATGCGCGGTGGCGCGTATGAGCGCAAGCCGGGGGCTGACCGCAATGAGCGCGTGGAGCGCCACTGCCTTCGCTGCGGCACGCATTTTGTGGCCAAGACGCGCTTCCTGCGCCGTTGCCCGCCATGCCGGGCGCTGTCTGACTGATGTCTCGTTTTTGCCATTTCCATTCCGGGTGGGCAGGCCACCAGCTTTCCATGCGTGTCCAGCGCGCTGGTGCCCTGCCCTTTCCGGCCCTGTTTGATACCCGAGGGAAACGCCCCCGTGACATCCATGAAGATGTCAGGGAGGGCGTCCGAGGTGTCGGGTATTTTGCCGTTTTTGTCCGAGCACGCGGGTATTTTGGCCGATTTGTCCGAGCGCTCGGACGTTTTGCCCATTTCACCCGCGCGCGCGGGTGCATCCAGTCCGGATCGGGAGGCCAGGCATAAGATGTGCGCCGATGCGCTGCGCGATGAATTCCAGAATCTAGTCAGTGCCGAGGTCAGCGCGCGGCGCGACCGTGTGGGGCTGGCCGGTGCGTTTGCCGAAGTGGCGCGTGCGCTGGGCTTTACCGTGCGCCGCGTGCGCGCCTGCTGGCACCATGAGGTGCGCAGCGTAACGCTGGCCGAATGGCAGGCCGTGCGCGCGCTGGGTGCGGCCCGGTTGGCGCAGGAGGAAAGCCGCCTGCGGCATGAAGACGCACTGATCCGCCAGCGTCTGGAAAATATCCGGCAGCGGCAGGCCGCACTGCGGGACCTGCTGTGACCCATGCCTTTTATATCTGGATCGGGGCATCCGTTTTTGGCGTTCCCGTGTGCCTGGCGCTGGTCATGCGCCGTGGGCGCGCGTGGTTCGTCCTACAGTTTTTCCGGCTGATGCTTGGCGCGCTTGATGCGTGGGCATTGCGGGAATCCGCCATTCTGGAACGCAGGACCGAACGGCTTGAGCGCGTGGCAACGCTCAAGGTCCGGCTGCGCCAGAACCTGTTTCACTGATGGGCCGCAGCACCGCGTGCGCCGCCCTGGCAGGAGAATACCATGCCAGCCATATCGATTGACTGGGACCGACTGGACCCCATGCTGCGCCAGATGGCGGGCATGGGTGTGTCGGTTTCTACCATGGCCCGCAGGCTGGGCGTTTCGTCGCGCGCTGTACGTTCGCGCATGCAGCTGCTGGGGCTGAATAATCAGGCCAGCATGGCCCTGACATCATCGGGGCGTACCTATGTCGGGCGCGCGCGTTTCACGCTGCCCCGCTTTGGCGGGAGGCGTCTGTCATGACCGGCGTAATGCTGACTGCTACCGAAATGTATGCCGTGCTGAACAGCCGCGTGCGCGAGGCCGGGGGCGTGGCGAAACTGGCCACGAAAACCGGCCTGAACCTGCGCACGCTGGCCAATGCGGTGAACGGGCACAAGGGTCTGGGCACATCCGTGCCGCTGGCGCTGGGTTACCGCCCGGTCACGGTTACGATGTACCAGCCGTTTTTCATGCCGCCTGCGCCCACGGATGAAGAGTTATGAACGGCCCTGCCCCCCTGTTTGGCTCGGCCCTGCGCGAGCGGCCCACGAATGTCCCGGCCGAGTACGCGCTGCTGGGCGCGATCCTGACCAATAACAAGGCTTTTGCACGGGTCGAGGAAATCCTTGAGCCCGAACATTTCTATATCCCGCTGCACGGCGCGATTTTCTCCGCCATGCGCACGCTGATCTGGGCGGGCAACGTGGCCGATCCGATCACGCTGCGGCCCAAGTTCGAGAATGACCCACTACTGCCAACCGGCGTGAGTGCCGGGCAGGTGTTTGCAACACTGCTGGGCAACATGGTGGGCATTCACAACGCGGCAGACTATGGCCGCGCCATCCGCAGCGCGTGGTTCCGGCGCACGCTGTTTGATGTGTGTTCGGAAACCGCCGATCTGTGCTGCATGCCCGGTGAGCAGCCCGACAGCGCCATTATGGAAGTGCTGGAAAGCCGAATCACGCGCATTGCCGCGGGCAGTGTGGAGATCCAGCCCACGGTGCAGATTGGTGAGGCGATTGGCGAGGCCATTGCCAACGCCCGCGCCGCTGCCGAACGCGGCGACGGATTGGCGGGCATTACGTGGGGTTACAAGGCGCTGGACCGCATGACCGGCGGCCTGCATGCAGGTGACCTGACAATCCTGGGCGCGCGTCCGGCCATGGGCAAGACGGCGCTGGGGCTGGGCATTGCCGTGCGATCGGCTGCGGCGGGCAGTTCCGTGCTGTTCTGGTCGGGTGAGATGCGCGCGGCCCAGCTGGGCGCGCGTGCTGGTGCGGCATGGGCCGGTCTGTCCACGCTGTCAGTCTTTACCGGGCGACGGTATGACATCCCGCCGCATGTCGATACGTCGCAGTGTGAACCGCTGGCCGATTACCAGTGGCGTGAACTGGAGGAAGGCGAGCATGCCGCCGCCAGCCTGCCGCTGCGCATCGATCATCGCTCGGGCATTACGGTTGCCGAACTGCGCACACAGGCCCGCGCCCTGAAACGCTCCAAACAGGGGCTGGACCTGATCGTGGTCGATTATGTCGGACTGTTGGGGGTATCGAGTGATTCGCGGTCGTTCAACCTGACGCACCGCATGACCGAGATCAGCAAGGACCTGAAAAACCTTGCCGGTGAACTGGAAATCCCGGTGCTGGCGCTGGCACAGCTTTCCCGTGAAAGCGCCAAGCGTGAGGACAAGCGGCCGGAACTGACCGACCTGCGCGACAGTGGGTCGCTGGAACAGGATGCGGCCACCGTGCTGTTCCTGCACCGCGACCATTATTACCTGAACAAGCAGCTGGGTGATGGCAACATCCCCCGCAATGACCGCGAGACGGATGAGGCGTACAGCAACCGCTGCGCCAGCCTGATCCAGCGCACGCGTGACAGCAAGGGCAAGGCGACCGTCTACATCGCCAAGAACCGGCACGGCGCGACCGGCGGCTGCGCGCTCCAGTTCCAGGACATGACGACGTGGTTCCGTGATGTGGATGAAAGCGAAAATGGCCCGGCGTGGACTGTTGCAGGACAGGAGTTCTGAACATGCGCCGTCCTGTCCGTCTCTCCGTGCCTGAACTGCTCCGTTCCCTGCTGCTGGGCGCGATCTGCGCCCTGGCCGCCTGCTTTCTGGCCGGCCCGCACGGGAGCGCCATTGTGTCGCTCCTGATCATGTTCGGCCTGATGGCAGCCTGGGCATTGCTGTCCATCCTGATCCTTATCGACCGCTGGGAAGGATAACCCACCCATGAAATCGCCGCGTCAACGCCAGCGCCCCGGAAAGCATGCCCGCGTGCTGATGACAGACCGCCGCTGGCGGCTGCTTGGCCTGTCAGCCCGTGCCATGTGGCTGGAGCTGACCGACGCGGCCGATCTCATGCCCGAACTGCGCGCTCCCGTGCATACGGCGCCCGACCTGGAACAATTCACCCGACTGGTGGCGGCCAATGCTGCCGAGGTCACCACCGCAATCGAGCAGCTGGTGCAGCTCGACATTCTGGAAGCGTTCCGGAATGGCTACCGCCTGAAAGCATACTGACATGGCCCGCGTGACAACCGAACAGAAAATGCTCCAGATGGCGACGCACAACATTCGCCTGCGTGCGTTGGGCCATGCCGCCATCGGGATCTGGGTGCAGCTCATTTCCTACATCATCGAATACGGAACCGACGGCGTGATGGTGCCCGGCAACGGTAATGCCCCCACGCTGGAGGAAATTGCGACGGTCGGGTTGCGCATGGATGTAACCGAACTGGTAACCCATCTGGAAACCTATGCCGAAACCCAGCTGATAACCCACGACAGCACGGCGGGCACGCTTGGGTTGCCCGGCGCGCTCATGCCGTCACGCAAGGCGCTGGCGGCGCGCGAGAACGGGAAAAAGGGCGGAAGGCCGCCAAAGCATCACAATCCAAAGCCGCAGGACGATCCGCGCCAGCGCACCGCCATCATGGGCATTGCAGGAGGAAAAGACATGGCCGACGAAACCCAACGCGAAACCCACGACCCTAAGCTTAGCTTAGAGGTTAATAATAACCTTAAAGCTAAGCCTGCGGCACAGGACGTGGATGCGGTGTTCAAGGCTTTGGGGCGCAAGGCTTGGGAAGCGGCCGGTTTCGATCCTGCACGCGACAGGGGAAACTGGGGACAGGTTCGCCAGTGGGTGGCCGATGCACTGGCCGAGGGCCTGAGTGCGGCCGAGACTGAGCGGATGGTGATGAACGTGGTGGAAACCGTGACCGACCGGCAGCGGCAGAAAGGGCAGTCCATCAAGCACCTGGGCTATTTCAACGGCGCGATCGAGCAGGCCATCAAGACACGCGACATCCCTGCCCTGGTCTGCACCACGGAAGCCGAGTTCGCGGCGGACGCGGCCTATCAGGAAGCGCATCGCCAGTGGGTGCTTGATGCTGCAAACGGCAGCGATGCACCACAGCCGCGCCGGGAAGACTTCATTGCCCGCGCACGGGTGGCAGCATGAAGCGCACCCTCACCATTCCCGAAGGCCTGGCGGTAGCCGATGTGGTTGGCGAACGCCTGTTCGAGGCTGGTTGCACACTGTCTGCCTTGCCTGCCCACGGTCTGAAACCCGGCGGCGTACGTGTGGCATGGCCCGAAATGCTGGAAGATGCGGATCTGGACTGGATCAACGCCTGCCCTGCCGAGGATCTCCGACCACCGCGCCCCGGCTCGGCCGCGATCACGCGCATGGATGAAGCGCTATCATGGATCGGGCTGATCGGTGATGACCGGATGAACTGGCGCAAGGTAGTATGCCTGCGCCTGATCGTGCATCCGATCTCACATCGATATCGCTTTAGCTGGCGGGAAATCGCCAATCGTGTCGGCACCAGTCATACATCTGCCAAGTCCTGGCACCAACTGGCGATAGCGGACATCGCCAGAAAAATTGCGCCAGATGCATTTTCTGCTTTCCAAACTTTCCATTTTGCCGCATAGCGATTGTTATGTTGAGGAGGCGTGCATCCTTCGGGATTCACGCCGTTTTTCGTTGTAGGCACTCCCCATGCGATGGCGGTGATGGAGGTGGTCATGTAACCCGATCCGATCCCCCGCACCGGACCTTCCAGCCCTCCCCGACCATGGCGGGAAATGCCTTGGGTCCTTCCTGGGAGGGTCCGGTGCCACGAGCTGTTCGCACCCTGTCAGGTCTCTGACTTTTATAAATTTTACAAAGGCTTGGTGTTTCCATTGGTGTTGTTGTCAGACAATGAGGCAGCGCTGAATGGTCAGGTCACCGCCATTCGTCCAACCGTCAACAAACGTGAACTGGCCAACCGGCTGCGGATATCGCTGCCGACCCTGACCAGCTGGCTGGATCGCTGGCCAGAATTTCCCATAGTCGAGCGCGGCCGCAACGGTGTTAGCTGGACCTTTCATCTGGATGAGGTTCTGGCCTTCCTCACGGCCCGGCGGGAGGAAGAAGCTGCAAAAGAGGCGGATCGTGACGCGGAGCTGATGAAGCTTCAGCTCACGCTGTGGCCAGAGCCAGTCGCGCAGCCAGCCTCCCCGCGTATCCCGGTCAAGGAACAGCTTGACCTGGCGCGCCTGCAGGACCTGCAGATAAAGCAGGCCGAGCGTGCGGGAAAGCTGGTCAATGCCGAGGAAGTGCAGGACCTGTTCACGTCCGTATTCGGGCGCCTCGGTCGGGACATCAATGTATTCATCCGCCAGCTGGGCCGCGAACAGTCATGGCCAGATATCATGATCCGGCAGGCTGAAAGCAAGCTGGCGGATATGCAGCGCACCGCTGTCCAGAAGGTGCTGGATGACATGAAGATAGGTGAGGACGATGACGGTCTCCAGCCCGACGCCCTTGTCTAAGGTCAGGTTTGCTGACCCACGTGCGGTCATCTCGAACGCCATCAAGGCCTTCCTGCCGCCAGAACAGATAGACGTTGCCGATTATGCCGCGCTTCATCGCTACCTCGATAACCGTGGCGGCGGTTACGTCGGACGATGGAGCCATGATGAGGCGCCTTATCTGGTCGGGCCAATGCGGGCGCTCAGCAGCCGCAATCATCTGACCACTGCCGTTGTTGGTCCGGCGCGAAGCGGCAAGACCGCAATCGGCCAGAACTGGATGTGCCAGTCCATCGATGCGGACCCGGCGGACATGCTGGTTTACAGTGCGACTGACGCCATGATCGAGGAGTATGTGAAAGCGGAAATCAATCCGCTGATCGACAGCCACAAGCGCCTGAAAGACAAACAGGGGAAGTTGCCGCGCGACAACTCCATGCATTTCAAGAAATTCACCGGCATGTGGGTGCAGTTTCTGGCGGCCAGCTATAGAAACCTCATTCAGAAGTCTGCGCCACGCATCATTATTACTGAACTGGACGCTTGCGACGGCAATGCCTATGAACTGGCCAGCGTGCGCCGCCAGTCATTCATGTATGAATCCATGGTGCTGGCCGAAAGCCATCCGGACATGGCCGCCGGCGCCAACCCGGATAAATGGACAGCCGGGGTCATGTCCCTCTATCGGGACAGTGACCGCCATATCTGGTACTGGCCGTGCCCGAACTGTAACGCCTACTCATCGCCCAACCCGATGGGCCAACGTGTCATGACGCTGGACTGGCCAGCAGATACCCCGCTTGATGAGATCAAGGAAGCCGCGCGTCTTGTCTGTCCATGCTGCGGATCCCTGATCGAGGATAAATGGCGTCGTGCCATGAACCGCGACGGTGTCTGGGTAGGTGCCGGCCAGACCATCAGCAAATCGGGCGACATATCCGGCGAACTGGTGGCAAAGGAGATCGCGGGGTTCTGGATCACCGGCGCCATGTCCCCCTTCGTGATCGGGGGCATCGGCTCCCTCGCCTATGAGATGGAAAAGGCGCGCCGCGCCGTCGAGAATGGCGAGGAAGAAGCTGTCCAGAAACTCAAGGACGTAACCGTCAAACGCTGGGGCCTCCCCTTTGAGCCACCCAAATCCGTTGGCAGTATCGACGCCAACGTCATAGCCGATCGTGCCGAACAGAGCCTGACGCTGGGCACGGTGCCCCCGGACGTCCGCTTCCTGACAGGGTCAGTCGACGTGCAGGCCCGTCACTTCGAAGGCTTCGTGCGCGGCTGGGGCAAGGATGGCGAAAGCTGGGTCATCGACTATTTCAAGATGCCGGCAGACCCCGCAACCAGCCCGGATGACTGGGATGCGCTGCTGGTCAGGCTCTACGCGCATGTCTACCCGCTGGCGGATAATCCCCGCAAAGGCATGAAAATCCTTGCCGCAGGCTATGACAGTGGCGGCCAGGATGGCGTGACCCTGCAGGCCTATGACGCATGGCGCCGCGCCCGCAAGCGGGGCCATGTGCGGTTTCTGGGCAAGGTGGACGGCCGCGATGCATGGACCCTGCTGCCCCTCAAGGGGGCCAGCGGCATCAATGCGCCATCGCTGCTGGTCACCTATCCGGAAACGCAGCGAAAAGACCGGTTTGCCGCTGCACGGGGCGACGTGCCGCTTGGCATCTTCAACCCCAACACGGCCAAGGATGTGGTCGCGCTCCAGTTGCAGAAAGCCGAAACCGGCCCGCTTTACGTCCACTTCCCCGCCGCCCTGCGCGCCGGGGAAGCGCCGCATCCGTTCTTCGACCAGCTGGTGGCGGAGAACCGGCTGGCCAATGGCCGGTGGGAAAAACCGACATCCAGCACCCGTAATGAGGCACTGGACCTCATGGTCATGACCAATGTGATGGCCAACCTGCACGGCCTGCGCCGCCTCGACTGGACATCTCCCCCGTCATGGGCAGCGCCCCATGACAGCAATGTCCTGGTGGTGGATATGCCCACCCCCGTCCAGCAGCTTGCCGAAAGCCTCAAGTCTGTCACGCAGGCCGTCACGCCAGCACCTGCGCCACCACCACAACCGGCCGAGAGCATGGCCGAACGCATGAAGCGCCTCGCCCAGCAGTTCGGGTCAGGCAAGTTCTGACCCAAGGAGACCGATATGCCCCCTGACTTCCTCAAGCTGGGCATCTCGGTTGATGCGGCGGACGTACAGAAGAAGCTGGCAAAACTGTCGGAAGGCGGCATCAGATCCGCCACCGCCAATGCCATGAACAAGCTGGCCAACGGCGCGCGCTGGCAGATTGTCGATCGGATGAAGGAAGTCTTCGACAATCCCAGCCGCTTTACCCTAGGCGGCTTCTACGTCAAGAAAGCAACCCCGACAGACCTGTCGGCGTGGGTCGGCACCATCGACTTCGCACCCAAGGGCAATCCCGCGATCCGGTATCTCGGCCCCCAGATATGGGGCGGCCCGCGTGACATGAAGCGCTCGGAAAAAGCGCTGTCCTCCATTTCGGGCGGCCAGTTCTGGGTGCCCGGCCCCGGCGCCCCGCTCGATGCCTACGGCAACATCCAGCGCGGCGAACTGGTCCGCATCATCTCGCGGCTCGGGCTCATGCAGGACGCCGCCGCCAACATGACCGACCGCACTGCCCGGCGTCTCCAGCGCCAGAACAAAACCGCGCGCGGGCAGCGGTCAGAATACTTCGTGGGCCATGCCAAGGGTTCCGGCAGCAACCGCCGCGCCACCGGCATCTTCAAGCTGGTCGGACCGGGAAAAGTCGTGCCCATCCTGTGGTTCGTGCCCAAGCGCCCGACCTACCGCGTGCGCCTGCCCGTCAATGAAATTGTCGAAAACACGGTATCCGCCCGTATGGAGCGCGCGGTGACCAATGCCATCAACGCGGAAGTCAAACGGGAAATGTCCTGACCCCGGCCCTTCCGCCAGCAGGAAGCCACGCCATGATGAACCGCTTCAACCCGTGGGGCGTGCCCCCGATCCAGTACAACCCGAACACCTCCACGCTTGCGGGCATGACCACGGCGCAGCTACAGGCGGCGCTTGCATCCGCACAGGCTGCCCTGGTCCAGCTCCAGACCGGGGGCAAGGTCGTCTCGGTCAGCTATACGCAGGGCGATGGTTCCCGCTCGGTGTCCTACACGCAGGCCAGCCTCCCCAACCTGACCCAGTTCATCATGCAGTTGCAGCAGCAGCTGGGCGTCCCCGGCGTCCGGCGCCGTGCATTAAGGCCGATATTCTGATGACCAGACTGACAGACGCCTTCGCCGCCCTGTCCGGTCCGCGCGCGCCGTCTGTCCCTGCCAGCCCGCGCCAGACCGCACGCCCGGCCGCACCGGCGCCGCCGCGCATAACGCCGGGGCAGAAGGCACCGCCCGCCGGTCCGAACAGGCCGACTGCGCTCAACGCTCCCTACGGTGTGCCCTACGATGCGGCGGACATGTGGGGCCAGCACACCCGTGCATGGGTGCCCCCACTATGGTCAGCCGATACGGAGCTGAACCCGTGGCGTGACCGGATCGTCAGCCGCGTACGCGACCTGGTCCGCAATGACGGATGGGCAGCGGGCGCCGTCACCCGCACACTGGACAACGCCATCGGGGTCAATTTCCACCCCATCTCCAAACCGGATTACCGCGCCCTGGCCCACATCACCGGCAACCCGGCATTCGACGCCAAATGGGCGCGCGAGTTCGGGCGCGCGGTCGATGCGCGCTGGCGCATCTGGGCCAACGACCCCGGGCGCTATAACGACAGCCAGCGCATGCTCACCTTCGGCCAGCAGGCCAACCTGTCCTTCCGTCACCTTCTGGTGGATGGCGATGCGCTGACCACCCTGCCATGGATGCCCGAACGCGTGTCCCGTGGCCGCGCCCAGTACGCCACTACCGTGCAGGTCATCGATCCAGACCGCCTGTCCAACCCGCAGATGTTCATGGACATGAGCCGCATGCGCGGCGGCGTGGAACTGGACTATGCGGAAGCGCCGATCGCCTACCACATCCGCCGCGCCCATCAGGGCGATTGGTACAACGCGGCAAAGTCAGTGGAGTGGGAACGCATCGAGCGCGAAAGCTCATGGGGGCGTCCCCAGGTGGTCCACATGTTCGAACATCACCGCGCCGACCAGCACCGTGGCGGTGCCGGCATGCTCGCTCCTGTCGTGCAGCGTCTCAAGATGCTGACCAAATACGACAGTACCGAACTGGACAGCGCCATCGTTAATGCGATTTTCGCTGCCTACATCGAAAGTCCATACGACCACCAGATGACGGCGGAAGCGCTGGATTCCCCAACCGGGGGTGGTTTCGACAACGGACGATGGGCCGGGCAGCTGGCATGGAACGCGGGCCGCGACCTGTCGTTGCAGGGCGCACGGATCCCGATGCTCTACCCGGGCGAGAAGATCAACGCGGTTACGGCCGCGCGCCCCAACAGCAACTATGCCGATTTTCAGGCCGCCGTGCTGAACAACGTCGCCAGCGGCATGGGGCTTGCCCCCATGCAGGTCAGCAATGACTGGTCAAAGGTCAATTACAGTTCTGCCCGAGGCGCCCTGCTGGAGGCATGGAAAACACTGAAGCGGCGGCGGGAGGAGTTCGCCATCGGCTGGGCCGATCCCATCCGTATCGCGTGGATGGAAGAAGCGATGGAGGTCGATGGCCTGCCGCTCCCCCGTGGCGCACCCGACTACATCGATGCCCGTGGCGCCTATGCCCGCTGCCAGTGGATGGGACCGGGGCGCGGCTGGATCGATCCCGTGTCGGAAAAACAGGGCTCCATCCTCGCCATGGATGGCGGTCTGTCCACGCTGGAAAAGGAATGTGCCGAAAACGAAGGCGCGGACTGGGAGGAAAACGTCCACCAGCGTGCCCTTGAGATTGAAACATTCAAGGAACTGGGCATCCCGCTGCCGGAATGGACCGGCACGGAAACCACGGAAAATACACAGCGCAAGCCGGAGGCCGAATGAGGCACCTTACACTCACCCAGAACCTGCTGGGCCGCCCACTGGCCCTCTCGGGCGAGCGTGTGGCCGTCATCCGCCAGCTGCTCGCGCAGGGCGCGGATGACATCGGCCTGTTTGGCCGCACCCTCAACGCCGGGTTCTGGCAGGACGATACGGACAGCCGCCCCGTCTCCCAGCTGTCGGACATCGTGGCGGGCGTGGGAATCATCCGTGTATCGGGCGTACTGATGCCCGGCTGCGGCGGCTCGCCCTGGTGGGACTGGGTCACCCTTTATGGCGACATCGATGCCGCCATGCGTGAAGCCGTAGGCAATGAGGATGTGAAGGCCATCGCCCTTCACATCGACAGCCCCGGCGGCACGGTGGCGGGATGTTTCGACACGGCGGACCGCATCTACGCCGCGCGCGGCACAAAGCCGATCGTGGCCATCGTAGATGAAGCCGCCTATTCCGCCGCCTACGCCATCGCCTCGGCCGCTGATCGCATCATCGTGCCGCGTACGGGCGGCGTGGGATCAATCGGCGTGGTCGGCATGCATGTCGATATCACCGGCATGCTCGACCAGGCCGGCATCAAGGTCACCACCTTCCAGTTCGGTGACCAGAAAACGGACAGCTACCCCACGACGCCCATGACCGATGGCGCTGCCAGCCGCTTCCAGGCGGACATTGATGAGATGGGCGAACTGTTCGTCGCCACCGTGGCGCGCAATCGCGGCCTCTCGTCCGACGCCGTGCGCGCCACACAGGCCGCAACCTTTCTTGGCCAGCACGGCGTTGCCGCCGGTCTGGCCGATGCCGTCATGCCTGCCGATAACGCGATGATGGATGTCATCGCCTCGCTGGGCTGACGGCCCGCACCATTCCTGACAGGGACAGTACAAGCATGAGCAACACGCTACGCGCAGGCGTCAGCCGTTTCGCATTCCTCAATCGCAGCGCCGCCGAGGATGATGATACGAATACCACGCCCGACAACGGCGGCGGTGATGATGACACCGACGAAAACGGCAAGAAAAAGGGCAAGAAAGCCGACGGCAAGGACGAAGACCCCTGCTGCGATGACGGCGATGACACATCGGACGCCGAAGATGACGCCGATGCCGAAAAAGCATCCGCCCGCGCCCGTGAACGTGGCCGCTGCGCCGCGATTTTCAGCAGCAAATTCGCGGCGAACAATCCCGCCGCCGCTGCGGAAATCGCCTTTGGTACCAGCATGCCCCGCAGCGCCGCCGTCCGCCTGCTCTCCACCATGGGGGCAGTAACCCCGCCTGCCGCCAAAACCGCCAGCCAGTCCCCCGCGCGTGAAGGCCTGCGCGAACGCATGGGCCGCGAACCCGGTGCACCGCCGCTACCCGCCGGTGGCAATGATGCCGCACAGCAGCCCGGCGCGCGCCTCGCCGCCATCGCCAACGCGCGCAAGACCCGCAAGCGCTGAACACAGGAAGCCATTCCATGACCTACGGTTTTATGCCGGGCATGCAGTCGGTGACGTTCGTCCCCGATCAGCTTGTCGCCGGCAATCTCAAGATCGTCACCCAGCCGGTCACGATCGGCGCCAGCCAGACCCTGATCCGGGGCGCCGTGCTGGGCAAGGTGACGGCGACGGGCGAGTACATCCTGTCTGTCGCCACCGCGACCGACGGGTCCGAAACCCCCTGCGCCATCCTGATCGACAATGTCACCACGGCAGCAGGCGCAACAGCCACAGGCGATGCCTACGTCATGGGCGAGTTCAACACGAACTACATGACCTATGACGCCAGCTGGACGGTCGCCACGCTGACCGAGGCCATGCGCCCGTTCGGCATCTACCTCAAGACGTCGGTCTCCGGCGCTCCCCCCACCTCGTAAAATCGGGATAACACTTCATGTCCGGAACTTCTTCCGCCGAGGCCGGCACGCAGGCATCGCTTGCCGCCATGCTATCGATGTATGACACGGCGCAGCTGATCGGCACGGTCGAAAACCTGATGGTGGCCGACACCTTCCTGCTCGACAATTTCTTCCCGAACATCGTTGTCAGCGAAACCGAAAAGGTCGCGCTGGACATCGATATCGGTGTCCGCCGCATGTCCCCCTTCACCGCGCCCACGGCCGAAGCTAAACCGGTCGAGGGACGGCGCATCACCACGAACATGTTCACCCCGGCCTATATCAAGGACCTGCGTAACCCTGATCTGCTGCGTCCCGTACGCCGCCAGTATGGTGAACGTCTCATGGGCGGCATGACCCCTGCCGAGCGGCTGGAGTTCAATCTCGCCTATGAGATCGCGGACCAGGTCGACATGATCAAGCGGCGCATGGAATGGATGGCGGCACAGGCGCTGGTCAACGGTTCCTATACCGTCGAGGGGGAAGGTTTCCCCGCAGTCGAGGTTGATTTCGGGCGCGACAGCGCACTGACCTTCGCCCTGTCAGGTGCTGCGCAATGGGGCCAGACCGGCGTATCTCCATCCGCCTCGATCGATGGATGGGCGTCCGCCTTCATGCAGAAAAGCGGGGCCACCCCGCGTGACCTCATTTTCACGACCAGCCCGTGGAATGCGTTCAAGGCAGATGTGGACGTGCTCAACTCCGTGCTGTGGGATCCCCGCGCAGGTGGCGCTGAAATCCAGCTTGGCTCCCAGATCGAGACCGGCGCCGTGTTCAAGGGTCACTGGGGCCAGTACCGTCTCTGGCTGTTCAATGACTGGTTCGTCGATCCCGCCACTGGCATCGAACAGCCCATGATCCCGGACGGCACCGTCCTCATGACATCGCCGCAGCTGGACGGCACGCAGGTCTTCGGCCTGATCGTCGACCCCGAGTTCAGCTACATGCCGATGCCCTACGCCCCCAAGATGTGGATCGAGAAGAACCCGGCACAGGTCAACCTGCTCATGCAGTCCGCCCCGCTGGTCATCCCGTCGCGGGCAAATGCCGTGCTGAGTGCAACCGTCATGGCCGCCGGTTCCGACGTGCCCGGCCCCGCTATCTGAAGGTAGACAATGACCGACAAGACAACCCCCGCAATCACGCGGGAAATCATCCTGCGCCGTCCCGTCTATACCCAGCCGGGACGGCGTCCCTCGCCTGCGGGCACCACCATCACCGTTGCAGCGGCGGAAGCCGCGATGCTGGTCAGCCGTGGTTTCGCGGTCTATCCCGGCACCCCGGCAGCGGCGCACATCGCAACCATCTCGCCCAATGGCCCGGGCGAACCGCCCCCCGAACAGGTGGCTGCATCCATGCCACCGGCCCCCGCACCGGTGAAAGAAAAGCCGACCGCGTGAGTATAGATTTCGGCCAGCTTGTCCTGGGGCCGTGTCTCGACACGTTCGGTGCGCCCTATGCATGGCAGTCCGGGACGCTAGCCGATCCCGTAACCATCACCGCCATATTCGATAATGGTTACGAGGCGCTCGACCCCATGGGCACCATCCCAGGCATGGCGCCCACGGACATAACGACCAGCCTGCCTCGTCTCGGGGTCCGGCTGTCGGACTTCCCCGTGCCGCCTGTGCAGGGCGACACCTTCGTCATCAATGGGCTGACATACGCCATCCGTGAGGTCCAGCCGGACAGTCACGGTGGCGCACGGCTCGACCTTAATTTGGTGAACAGCAGCTCATGACCCTCTACCGCGCGGAACTGAAACAGGCCGCCGCTGCGGCGCTGGCCAATATCGATGGCGTGAAAAACGTCTTCATCGACCGCAGCCTGCCCATGACAGCGGGCATGCTACCCGCCATCATCATATCCTGCCCGCGTGACAACGGGGTCAGCGCCGGGCGCGCCCAGCCGCAGTTCACGCGCGTGTCGCACCTGTACGTGCATGCCCGGCTCTGCCACACCTCGCCCGAAAATGCCGAAGCGGAAGTCGAGGCCTTCGCGGAACAGATCGAACTGGCCATCATGCTTGATGTCGGCCTTCAGGCCATGCTCACGCAGGTCACGGAAATCGACACGGAAGTCGAGATCAACAGCAAGACCGCCGAGCATACCGGCGAAGTCAGCATGCATTTCGGCCTCGAATACATCGAGACCTATCCGCCCCCCGGCACCCCGCTTACCGAAATCACCGGCACCATGACCGCGAACGGCAACACCGATTTCGCCGGCATGCAGGTCCCCCTCACCTAAGACTGAGGTCTCCCAATGTTCGTAAAACCCGCCCCGGGCCGCGCAGTGCGCTGGCCCGGCACGATGCGCCTGCTCAAGGCGCAGGGTGAAACCGTGCCCGAAACGGGCTTCTGGCTGCTGTGCCTGCACAACGGTGACGTGGTGAAGGCCACGCCGCCCGGTGCATCGGCCGCACCTGTTTCGCCCTCTCCTTCGCCCGCGCACCTGTCTGGTGGCACGGCGGCCACCCCTGAACCTGCCGAGGCCCACGCATGAGCGGCTCCATCACGGTGCCGGGCTACCCGACCAATAACCGGGTGCCCGGCTTTTATTTTGCCCTGGACAATTCCAAGGCAAATACCGCGTCCTATGGCCGACGTGTCCTGATAATCGCACAGACCACGACCGGCGCGGCCCTTGCGGGCACCTCGCGCCTGTCCGCGGGCATCAGTGATGCGCAGGGTCTGTATGGTGTCGGGTCTCAGGCCGCAATCATGGTGGCGCAGTATTTCGCCCTCGATCCGCTGGGCGAGGTCTGGGTGCTGCCGCTGGCCGATGATGCCGCGTCCGTTGCGGCCAAGGGCTCATTCGCCATCGCAGGCCCGGCATCCGCGTCCGGCACGCTGTGCCTGTATGTGGGCGACCAGCTGATCCCCACGCTGGTCACGGCGGGCGACACGGCTGCAACCATCGCCGAGAACGTCATCACAGCTGCTGCCGCCGTCACCGGACTGCCCGTCTCGCTGGCGGTGGACGCTACCACGGCGGGGCAGATCAACGTCACGGCCCTGAACAAGGGACTGTGCGGCAATGACATCCTGCTGGGTGTTGACCTGCTGGGCACCGCTGGCGGACAGTCCCTGCCCACGGGCGTCTCGGTCACCCTGACCCAGATGTCGGGCGGCACGCAGAACCCCACCACGCTGGCCACAGCACTGGCCACGCTGGGTGACCGTGTGTACGACCTGTTCATCCATCCCTACACCGACACGGCCAGCCTGACAGAGTTCAAGAACCTGTTCAACAACACCGATGGCCGGTGGGCACCGACAAACCAGCTGTATGGCCACGGCATCACGGCCTACCGGGGCACGTATGGGGAAGCCACCACGTTCGGCCTGACCCAGAATGACCCGCACACCACGGTCATGCCGGTGTCCGACAGCCCGTCCAGCCCCATGGTCTGGGCAGCACAGGTCGGGGCGCTGGTCGCAGCCAGCATCCGCGT
The DNA here is from genome assembly GCF_018491655.1 of Komagataeibacter oboediens. Classification (NCBI taxonomy): domain Bacteria; kingdom Pseudomonadati; phylum Pseudomonadota; class Alphaproteobacteria; order Acetobacterales; family Acetobacteraceae; genus Komagataeibacter; species Komagataeibacter oboediens. Next base: position 22,219 of record NZ_JABLUU010000022.1, read on the forward strand.
CAATCCCGCCATTCCTGTCACCGGCGTTGCCCTGACGGTCATGCCGCCCACGGATGCCGGCCGCTTCACGCTGGCGCAGCGCAACAGCCTGCTGCATGACGGCATCTCCACCTTCACGGTGGACGACAGCGGCACGGTCAACATCGAGCGCCTGGTCACGACCTATCAGGAAAACGCCGAAGGCGTGCCCGATGACAGCTATCTCGACATCGAGACGCTGATGACCGCCATGATCTGCCTGCAGGACATGCGGATCTATCTGGCCTCCATGTTCGGCGGTTACATCCTTGTCGCCGACGGCACGAAGATCTCCGCAGGGGCCAAGGCCACCACGGCCCAGCTGATCGGAAAAGCCTGTGCCGCCCGCTACAACTGGCAGTGTTCGCAGCTGTGGGCGCAGAACGCCGCCACATTCGCCGCCAACCTGCAGGCGCAGAATCAGGGTGGCGGGCAGGTCTTCCTGCTCATGCCCTATGACTTCGCCAATCAGCTGTGGGTCATCGCTGGAAACTGCCAGTTCGTGAAATCGTAAGGAGCCGCCATGTCCGGAACCGTCTATCGCGGGCCGCTTGGCGGCACCGCGACCCTCACCGTCAACGGCATCGTGTTCAACGTCGTGGGCGAAGGCCAGTGGCAGGCCGCAGGCAATGTCAATGAGACCGCCAAGGGCCAGTCCGCCGTCGAGGGTTTCACCCAGATGCCCGGTCAGGGCTTCATTCAGGCCACCTGCCGTGACCGGCGCGACTTCGCCGTCAGCAGCCTGCAGGGCGCATCCGGCCTGACCGTCGTGCTGGTGCAGGCCAACGGCAAGGTCATCACCGCCGTGGATGGCTGGCAGACCGAAAACCTGAACATCAACACGCAGGAAGGCACCTTCGAACTGCATGTCGAAAGTGACACCGTGACCGAGGATACCGTCTCGTGAGCCATCATCGCCAGACCCAGCCCACGGATGAGGAAGTGCTTGCCGTCGTGATCCCGGCTGATGCCGAGGTGGAACAGGAAGATGATGGGGACAACACCCTCGTCATCGACCTGAACCCGCCGCTTGAGGTGAAAAAGGCCGGCACGTTCGATGAACTGCGCCTGCATGAACCCAACGTGTACCATGTCCTGTGCGCGGCGCAGGCGATGGGGCGGCAGATCACGCCGGAATCGGTCTACAATTCCCAGATCGGTCTGGTGGCGCGCATCTCCGGCGTGCCGGAACGGGCCATCATCGAACTGCGCAGCACCATCCTCGACCGTGCCGTCGTGTTCGTCACGGGGTTCGAGGAGGACGCGCGGCGCAAGCCCGATGAAGAACCGGACACCTCTCCGTCCTTCTCTTTAATTTTCTCCGATCCGATCGAGGCCACCGGTCGCACATTCAGCGATATGGCGCTGCGTGAGCCGACGGTGCGCGAACGCCGGATCATGAAGGCGGCGGAAGCCAGGGGCACGCCGGAAGCCTTCCTGCAGGCGGAAATCTCGCTGGTGGAGACGGTCAGCGGATGGCCAAAGGCCGCCGTGCTCAAGATGCCGATCAGCAAGTTTGCGAAAGCGGCGGACTACCTGACCGGTTTTTTTCTTTCTGGCCCGGCAACTGGCAACGGCTAGGCGCGGATCTGTGCCGGTTTTTCACCGGCTGGTCGCGCCATGACGTGGAAACACTGACCGGCACGGAAATGGTCGACGCGATCGAGACAGCCAACCAGATCGCGGCAGAACAGAAGCGGGAGGCCGAACGTGCCCAACGCAGGCGTTAAAGTCGTTATCTCGGCATCTGACCGCGCCAGTCAGACCATTGAGCGGATCAATACCCGCATCGCGCGCATGCAGGCCCCCGTCCGCCGCGTACAGGCGGCTTTCGGTCGTTTTGCCAGCCTGTCGGGCCTTTCCCGACTGAATAACGGCATTGTTGCCATAGGCCGGTCTGCGGTAGGGGCATTCCAGTCACTGGGCCAGATCGTGCCAGTGCTTGGCACGCTGACCGGTGCCGCCAGCGTGGCAGGCGTATACCGTCTTGCCAGCGCCTGGGCACAGGTCGGCACAGACCTGCGCACTACTTCCCGCACCATGGGCATGGCGCCGCAGAAACTGCAGGCCATGCAGAACGCAGCGAAGCTGGCCGGTGGCTCGGCTGAATCCATGACCGGCGCGCTCCAGCAGCTGTCACAGATGCGCTGGGCAGCAACACACAATCAGGATCCTGCTGCCGCTGCCCAGTTCCGGGCCGTCGGTGTATCCATGGAGGAACTGCAGAAACTCAGCCCGGACAAACTGTTCCAGCGCGTTGCAGCCCGCCTGCGCGATATCCGTGACCCGGCAGCGCAGGCAGTCGCCGCTACGACGCTATTCGGGGGAGCGGCGCAAGGGCTGATGCCAATCTTCCAGCAGACCGGGCGTGAATTCGAAAATAACCTCAAGCTGGCTGAACGATACGGCCTGTTCAATCAGAAAGGTGTGGATGCCGCAGACCGGCTTCGTAAGGCACAGCAGAAACTGGAACTGGCCGTCAGAGGGTTCGGCAATAGTCTGGCCGAGTCACTAGAGCCTGCCATCCGTCCCATTATTGAAGGCATGGCAGAGTGGATTGCAGCCAACCGGAAATGGATCGCGCAGGATATCACCGGCTACGTGCGCCAGTTTGTCACATGGCTTCGTGCTGGCGGCTGGAATCAGATCAGAGGCGACATCACGGGTGTCTATCAGGCCATCACCAGCGTTGTGGACAGCCTTGGGGGATGGAAGAAAACCGGCCGTGATGCCCTGATCGCCATCGGCGCGCTCTATGCCATGCCGGTCCTGTCCGGACTGGCATCGATCGCAACGGCGGCCGTCACCATTGGCACGTCGCTTGCGGCCATCAGCCTGCCGGTGGCGGCCGCGATCGCCGCCGTCGGTGCACTAGGGGCCGCCGGATATGGGCTGTGGTCCCACTGGGACGGCATCAGCAAGCGATTTTCCGGCATGTGGAACAGCCTCAGGGGGGCGTTCCAGAACAATACCGGCTATCTGCGTACCATCACGGAAATCCTGTTTCCCATACCTGCCGCGATCATCAACCATTGGGACGGGCTGGGTAAGTTCTTCGCGACCCTATGGGGAGGGATCAAGGCCGCTTTTTCGTCCGCATGGGGGTTCATTTCCCCGATCGTGGACAAGATGACCGCCGCGATCGACTACGTGGAAAACAGCTGGGTCGGCAAGAAGCTGTCCGCCATGGCCGGTGCGGCCGAAAGCGGCGTGTCGTCCGGTGTCAGCGCCCTGGGGCGATATGCCCGGAAGGGACTGGACTGGTACGCCGATTATGCCGACCGCATGACCGGCTACAGGCGTCCACAACTGGCGGCCCCGGTGCAGGCAGCGGGTGCCGATGCCGCGCAGCGATACGGTCTGGATCAGGCGCATTACCTCGCCCTGCTCCGGGCTGAGCACGGCGGATACAACAATGTATCGGGCGCAGGGGCATTTGGTCCCGCCCAGCTCATGCCGGCAACGGCACGATCGCTGGGCGTGGCGGATTCGGTCAACGCCCCCGGTTACGACTGGCGCAGGAACCTCGATGCCGGCGCGCGCTATTACCGTCAGCTGCTGGATCAGGCCCATGGCGATTACGCCGTGGCGGATGCCTCCTACAATGCCGGTCCCAACAGCGCCGCCGTGCGGCAGTTTGCGCAGACACATGACCTGTCCGCCCTGCCGAAAGAGACGCGGGATTATGTCGTCTCCATCGCGGGCATGCGCCGCGATATGGCTGCGCCACCCATGACCGTGCCACCCGGCACGGCTGCCGGCGGAACAGCCACACCGACCAGTACTGACGGCACAGACCATACCATGACGGTCAAGGTGGAAACGGCACCCGGAACCCGCGCGCGTGTAACCAACGCCTCCCCCGGCACCCGTGTCGTCAACCGCACCCCTGTCCAGCAGGCCATGCAGCCCGCCCTTACATCCGTAGGAAACTGACATGTCCGGCACGATCAGCCGCCTTGCAGAAGAATACCTGCAGGCGTCGTTCCGTGGCGTCCCGTTCGCAGTGGTCGGTAGCGGCGGGGGCAACGGGCGCAACTTCCAAATCCACCGTTACCCTTTCCGCGACCAGGTCTGGGCCGAGGATCTGGGACGCGCCCCGCGTTCCTACCGCATCCGTGGCTTCCTGATCGGCCCTGAATGCCTAGCGCAGCGTGACCTGCTGGTCATGGCGGCCGAGGCGCAGGGCGTGGGCACGCTGATCCATCCTACCGTGGGGGCAAAGCAGTGCGCGCTGATGCGCTTCGACTGGTACGAACGCGACGGCGTCATGGGCATCGTCGATATCGAGATGGAACTGGTGGAAAGCCGCGACTGGCTGGGGTCCGTCATCACCCTGGCGCTCGATGCCGCCATCGGGGTGGCGGCCGTGGCGTTCGGCAGTTCCGCATCATCCGATTACGCCAGCAACACGCTGACCCCATATTCCTACGGGCGCTCCGTCCTCAGCGCCGGGCGCGCGGTCGCCAGCCTCTGGGGCGCGGGCGCGGTTACGGCCATCCGCTCCCCCAGCGCGTGGTCATCCGCCCTGGGCGTCCTGCCAGGCAACCTCGGCCGGTATGTGGGCGGCAATGGTGCCGCCATCGATCCGGATGCAACCGAGGACAGCGTGCTGCAGGACCTGACCACGAACGGGCAGGTCGTCAGTGCCAACGTGACCGGGCTGGCCGATGCGGCGGACGCCATGTCTCTCGCCGCCGGCATCCTCGCCTTGCCCGAATCAGTCCGCAGTGCCATTGCGGATCCGGCCGGGCAGATCGCGGTCCTGACCCCGCTGGTCTCATGCAGTGCAACGGTGCTGGCCTCCAGCGCCCCGATCGGCGGGGCCATTGCAACGGCACGGACAGCCACTGCAACGCTGTGCCGGCAGGCCGCCCTGCTGTCTCTCTCCCGTGCATGCGGGGACTGGCAGCCCTCATCCGCCGAGGATGCGCAGGCCATGCGCCTCAAGGTCGGCACGCTGCTCGACGATGAAGCCATCATCGCAGCCGACAATGGCAATGACGCCAGCTTTCAGGCCCTGCGCTCCCTGCGCGCGCAGGTGCTGCAGGATCTGGCTGACCGGGGCGCGCGCCTGCCGGACATGATCACCGTCACCCGTAACGCCGCCCTGCCCGCGCTGGTGCTGGCGCAGCAGCTCTATGCCGATGGATCCCGCGCGCCTGACCTGATCCGGCGCGCCGATCCCATCCATCCGGCATTCATGCCCACCAGTTTCGAGGCCCTGTCATCATGAGCGGTACGCTCTCTGCCATATCCGATTTTCTGGGCTGGAACAGCGCCCCGTCGGACCAGGTCTCGATCGTGGTCACCACTGGCGGCGCGTCGCGCCAGATCACCAACTGGACCTCGGCCGTACTGCGGCTGGGCATCGAGATCATGCCATGGACGGCGGCGCTGGGCATGACGGCCGCACGCGCGTCGGCCGTCGGGGTCAACACCATCAACCCCGGCGATACGTGTCAGGTCTATATCGGGGCCGATCTTGTGTTCACGGGCTATGTCATCACCGTGGTGGATGACCTCGGGCCGGAAGACCACATGATCGAGGTGCAGATCGCCTCGAAATCCGTCGATCTGGTGGAATGCGCCGCCGAGTTCAGCACGTTCCAGATGAACAGTACCAACGTGCTGGCGATCGCCAAGGCTGTCGCCAGTCGCGTTAACATTGACGTGAATTCCGTCAACGGCGCGGGCGATACAGACATCCTCGCCTTTTCCGTCATCCTGACGGAAACCGCCTATGAGGTGATCGAGCGCATATCCCGCCTCGCTGCAGTGCTGTTCTATGACCAGCCGGATGGCAATATCTGCATGTCGGCCGTGGGCACGGCCCGCTCTGCCAGCGGGTTTGCGGTGGGCCGGAATGTCGAGCGCATACAGACCGTGCGGAGCCTTGAGGGCCGGTATTCCAAGGTCACGGCCATCTGCCAGGGCACGGTGTCGCTCTTCACCGATCCGAACGAAAACGCACTGGCTGATCAGATGGGCGTTCTGACCGTGGGTGTGGAGGCCACCGACCCCGGCGTGCCCCGCACGCGCAACATGTTTATCCCGGTAGAAAACGGCGATCAGGACTACACGGTGACGCGCCAACGTGTGCAGTGGGAGGTCAACCGACGCATCGGTCGCGCCTATCCTGTCACGCTGACGACCGATAGCTGGCGCGATACGGCAGGACAGCTATGGCTGCCCAACACGCTCGCCCCTGTTACCGCACGTGATGGCACGGTATCGGACCTGCTGATCGGGGAACTGACCCTGCGACAGACGGTCGAGGATGGCACGCATGCCGATGTTGTGCTGATGCCGCCCGCTGCCTTCTCGCCCGAGCCCCTGCTTAATCCGGTTCTGGCTGACCGGTTCATTCAGGCAATGAACGCAGCCCAGAACGATGTGGACAGCTCCATCCAGACCGAAGACCTTCCCACACAGGAAGGTGCCGCATCATGACCGTAATCCGCACTGCCCGCCGCGTGATGATGGCGCTGGGCATTGGCCGCCAGACAGCGGACACGAACGAAGCTCCCAACACGCCCACCGTGCAGGTAGCGCTGGCCGCAGGCGAAATCCGCGCGGACGTGCCGATCATACAGGAATACGGGCTGGCCAGCAGGCCGGTGCCCGGATCGGACCTGGTCATGGCCTTCATCGGTGGCGACCGCACCCGGGGCGTGGTCATTGCCACGGGCGACCAGCGCGGCAGGCCGAAAAATCTACAGCCCGGAGAGGTCTGTCTCTATCACCCCGCCACCGGCAGCCGGATCTGGCTCAAGGCGGACGGATCAATCGCGATTGCGCCCGCCAATGGCAAGACCGCGGTCGCGGGTGACCTGACCGCCAGCGGGACCATAACCGGCAATGAGGTCGTGGCACAGGGTATCAAGCTGTCCAGTCATCCTCATGACGGGGTGGAAGCTGGAAACAGCAGGTCGGGTCCGCCCCAGTCATCGTGAGACTGGCATCTTGAGAAAGGTAACACGGTTGGGTGCAGAAGTCGGGTTCTGATCTGTCCACCAGATGCGCTTGTCCCCCCACACGTCAATCGTTTTGCCTCGATAGATCACCCTGCAGATATAATTGCCGTTCGTAAGGTCCGCCATCAGGAACGAGCCGGTTGCGGCAGGGGTGCCAGATTTGTCGAAATATCCGACGAATTCGACGACTTCCCCATCATCTTCCGGATCTGGCTGCCCCTTTTCGCCGGTCCAGATACGCATTCGGTACCGGCTGCCCTTTCGCAGCGCATTGCCCGGGAGGCTGTCAGGGTGGCGGTTCCGGGTGTGGACTGATTTTTCCAATTTTTTTCCTTCAGATAGGTTCCGTATGGATATCGCCATTGTCTGGAACGTTCGCGCGGCGCGCGGCGACTGGCCCATCGTGTCCAGTGACCTAGCCCTCGACAACCCCCTGAAATCGGCGGTCTTGGTTTCGCTTTTCACAGACCGCGTCGCCCCGGACCAGCCCTCATCCGATGACACAGCCGTAGGCATCCAGTCCCCAACCGGCCCGACGGGCGCGGCTTCGGCCGACCGGCGCGGCTGGTGGGGCGATGCCTTTGCCGACCTGCCCATCGGCTCCCGCCTGTGGCAGCTCAAACGCGCGGTCAAGGTCGGCACGCGGGCCATCCCGCGCGAGATCGAGGACATCTGCACCGAAGCCCTGCAATGGCTGGTCGACGACGGTGTTGTCGCCTCGCTCGCCGTCTCGGCCTGGTGGAACGCTACCGTGCGCACCATGGCCGAATTCTCCATCACCCTCACCGAACCGGGCAACAGCACGCCCCGGGTGTTCAAGTTCTCATGGGCCTGGGAGGGTCTGACCTGACATGGCCTATCCACGTCCAACCCTGTCGCAACTGCGCCAGCAGGCCCTGCAGGATGTCATAAGCGGCGGCATCCCCGGCGTGACGGCAGTGCTGCGCTTCTCGGTCATCTACGTGCTGTCCATGGTGCTGGCGGGCCTGTCATGGCTGCATTACGGCTATATCGACTGGGTGGCGAAGCAGTCCGTGCCCTGGACCGCCACGGGGGCCTATCTGGCCGCATGGGGCGCGCTCAAGGGCGTCTATCGCAAGGGAGCCACAGCCGCCAGCGGCACGGCAACCTTCACCGCCACCGGCACGGATGTCATTCCTGCCGGCACACAGTTCGCCCTGCAGGGTGGCCTGCTGGCCACGGCGTCGGCTGACAGCGTGACGGCCGACGGGATCACCGCCGTCAACTGGACCGCCAGCAGCACCGGCACGGCAGGCAACGTCACGCTGGGCACCATCGTCACCCTGTCCAGCCCGGTGCCGGGCATCCAGACCACGGGCACGGTCACCGACATCACGGTCAGCGGCGCGGATATCGAGGATGATACCGATTTCCGCACCCGCGTCATGGAAGCCTACCAGGCGCAGGGGCAGGACGGAAAAGCCAATGACTATGTCGGCTGGGCCGAAGCCGTGGCGGGCGTTACCCGGGCATGGGTAGTCGGCAATGGAGCCGGTGCTGGCACTGTCGTGGTCTACATCATGCTGGACGAGGCCAATGCGGCCAATGGTGGCTTCCCCAACGGCACGAATGGCGCGGCCACCGGTGACGCGCGCTACACCACCGCGACCGGCGACCAGCTGACGGTGGCCAACGCCATCCAGCCCAGCCAGCCGGTTACGGCGCTGGTCATTGTCTGCGCCCCCATCGCGCAGCCCACGGACTTCGTGATCACGGATCTGGGCACCGGCAACACCACGGCCAACCAGAAACTGATCACCGAAGCCCTGACGGACATGTTCGTCCGCCTGTCGGCGCCCGGCGGGACCATCAACCCGAACAACTGGGAGGAAGCAATCGGCGCCATCGGGCTGGACAGTTTCGAGGTCCAGTCCCCTACCGGGCCGGTCACGGGTGCCAATGCGGGCACCATGCCGACCCTCGGCACCATCAGCTTCGCGGCGTAACCCATGGCAGCACCCAGATATTCGGTAGCGGATTTCCGCACCGCCCTGCTCAACCTGCTGCCACGCGGGCGCATCTGGTCACGCGACCCGGACGGCATGCCCTACCAGCTGGCAGGCGTGTGGGCGCCATCCTTTCAGCGCAGCGCCCAGTCGGCCGGTGACCTGATCGATGACGCCTTCCCCTCCACCACGGTCAACCTGCTGCCGGAATGGGAGGCCACGCTGGGCCTGCCCGATCCCTGCGCGGGTGAAAGCCCGACCGTGGAACTGCGCCGCGCCCAGGTGGTGGCACGGCTGACCGATAATGGTGGGGCCTCCATCCCCTACTTCGTCGCCTTCGCCAAAACGCTTGGCTACGACATCACCATCACCCAGTTCGCGCCCTCGCGGTTCCGGCGCAAGTTCGGCACGCCCTTCGGCGGCGATGCATGGGCCTACACCTGGCAGATCAACTGCCCGCAGCTGACCATCAACCGCCTGAAATTCGGCCAGTCCTTCGGAAACCCGTGGGCGACCTGGAGCAACGCGGTGCTGGAATGCGAGCTGAACGCCCGCAAGCCCGCGCACACCATCCTGATTTTCAACTATAGCTAAGGACAACCGATGGAACTGATCATCGGCACGGGCACCGTTGTCGAGGCCTCGCGCGACACGATGCCGGCCACCGGCACGCCGGGCTGGGCAACGGATGGGGATCCTGCCGCCACTATTCCGGCCACCGATTTCCCTGCCTCGCATTACAACATGCTGGTGGCCGAGGTGGTTCAGGTCATCCTCGACGCCGGCCTGACGCTGGACCGCACCAACTGGGGCCAGCTCTCGGCCGCCATCCAGAAAATGATTGCCAGTCCCTACGGTGGCACCGTCTTCACTCCGGTCCAGCAGGGCGGTGGTGCAGATCAGGGTGGTAATAAGATTTATCTTGGATGGGAGTCGGTAGATGGTGCATCCACAGGTCGCCTGCGCTATCAGATAGACAGTTCTGACATTGGACCAATCGCCAACTATTCCGATGTCACGGCCGAGACCACGCGGGCAAAGGCAGAGGAAGCGGCGCTGCAAACTCAGATTGACGGGTGCGTCCCGACACCGGCGGATAACAGCGACCCGGTAAATGGCCGTGTCACGGAATTTCTTTACAACAAGAGCCTGCAGCAGTTCGTCGCTTTCTGCCCATCCATCACGGCTGCCGGTAACGGCATGTCGCTGATTGGTAGCCAGACATTTGGTGCTACCGGGTTCAGCTCGCTGTCCAACTTCGTCTACCGCGAATCAGACGGCGCGTTGCAGGCTAATGTGGGGTCAATTTCGGCAGCCGTTATAGTCGATTTCGCGCCTGTATCCTCGGTTGATACCGTGCAGGCCAACCTGACCACAGAACAGACCGCCCGCACCAATGCGGATGCGACGCTGCAAACCCAGATTGACGGTCGCGTTATCACGCCTGCCGACAACAGCGATGCTACCAACGGCAACATCGATACCCTCATTTATAACAAAACGCTGGAGCAGCCTGTCGCATTCAACAACGGAACAGGTTACGCGCTGCCATTTTCCCAAACATACGGGGCGGCCGGATTCGTTTCTATAGCCAATATGGTCATGAACACATCAACAGGTGGCCTGACCATAAATTACGGCAATATGTCGGACGGCACGACCCATACCTATCTGCCCGCATCGCAGGGGACCATCGCCGGGAACGGCAACCTGCAGGGTGGTACATGGACGAAAACCGGCAATCAGCTGCGTCAGTGTTTCCAGCAGCTGGCATGGGATGGATGCACGATCGATTACCCCGCCGGGGATTACGCTACGACGCCGACCGTAACCTTTATTGCCGCATCATCGGCGGACGGGAACCATCTCTCTGTTCCGCCGTGTTTCAATACGCTGCCCACAACCACATCATTTTCGCCACATCTGGCCACGTTCGCAGGTTCTACTGACGGAACCATACCCGAAAACAACCCCGTCATGCTCCACATCGTCGTTGAAGGAACCGCCGCATAATGGCTACGCAGAACTACATCCTCTATCGCACCGTCGCCTATATGTATCAGCCGGGATATGGATACATGCAGGGAACGACCCCAACGATCCCAGCGGCTCAGGTCTCATCTGCTAAAGGATCGGTCATTGCAACCCAGAAACTGAGCAGCCTGACAGGACTTTCTGTGCCGGACGGGTTTGCCTATGCGCTCGATGCCGCAGGGGCTTACCCGATGGGCAGCATTTACACCCCGTCCACCGATTACACGATGACTGGCGCATCAACGGCGACGGCAGGAACCGCCATCACGCTGACCCTGACACCGGACAATGACGGCCCGACCGGTGATGTAACCGTCACCCTATCGGATGGCAGCGCAGGCGGCACGTTCTCGGAAAATACCGTGACGTTCAGCGGATGCACCAAGACCGCCCAGACGGTGACCTACACCCCCAAGGCGGCTGGAACGGTGACGATCAGCGCCACGAACACCGGCGGCCTGACCAACCCGGCCGGCCTGAGTATCACGGTTGCTGCAGCCGCTGCCACCACCTGACGCAACCCGACAGCCTGTGCCTGCCCGACCGCCCGTGAGGCGGTTTTTTTATGCCTGGAAACCTGATGTTCATTCTGTGGAGACTGCTGGGGTTCGGTGAAGACCCCCAGCTGCGTGACCGGCTTGTCCGTGTCGAGACCAAGGTCGAATCAACCGAGACGGATCTGGCTGCCCTGCGCATCGAGGTCCGCACCCTGTCGACCGAGATGCGCGAATGCATGGGTCAGCTGATCGGCGGCATGAAGGCAGTCAAGGCCATCGGCACGGCCATCGTGGGCCTGATCACCGTGATCGGCACCGTGGCGGCCGCCCTGTTCGCCTATCCCCCCTTCTGCGACTGGGTCACGCATCTTCTGCACGGTGGCCATCCATGACCGCGGGCAATGCCCGAACACAGGAACATGACGACATGAGCGAAAAACTCCCGCGCGGCATCCGCAACAACAACCCGGGCAACCTGAACTATGCGGGCCAGCCCGGCGCGCATCTGGAAACCGGCGTGCCCCACCCGCGCTTTGCGGCCTTCCCCACCATGGCGGACGGGATCCGCGCGCTGCGCGACCAGCTGCTGCGCTACGGCGAGCGGGGCCTGACCACGGTGCGTGCCATCATATCGGTGTACGCCCCCCCCAGCGAGAACCCCACCGGGGCCTATGTTTACGCCCTGTGCAGCCACATGGGCGTGCAGCCCGATACCGTGCTGGACCTGCGCGATCCGGCCACCATGCGGGGGCTGATTGAAGGCATCACGACTATGGAAAACGGGCCGGGGCACATCAGCCTGACCCAGATCGACCAGGCGCTGCGCGCGGCACCTGCCCCGCCCCAGCCCATTACAGAGGCCTGACATGGACCCCACGTCTATCCTGCAGGATGTCCTGTCGATGCTCCCGGCCCAATATGCCGGGGACATCGTGGTCATCGTGTCATTCCTGATCTCGGCCTGCGCCCTGATCGCACGGTTCTGGCGGCCACCGGACCCCACGTCGAAATGGGTGCTGGTCTGGACCATCGTCACCGCCATTGCCCAGGCACGCGGCTGGAACCTGCCCGCCTACCAGCCGGGCAGAAAGGCCGCGATGGTTCCCGCAACGGTTCCACGCAAAGAGGTCGAGCAGCGCCTTGACGTGCCGCCCGGTTCCACCCGGCCGGGCAAGCCGCCGGCGCGCTCATCTCCGCCCGCCTGACTGGGCTCGCCCCGGCTCAATCATCCTCATTCCCCAACCGCCCCCGAGGCGGTTTTTTCATATGGAGACGCCAGACATGGCCACCGATACCACCAGCACCGCCATCCCCGCACTGGAAGGCCTGCTCGAAACCGCGCTGGGCAAGCGTGACACGGCCGCCACGCAGGCGGATATCCAGCTGGCCGGCACCGTGCTGCAGCTGCTGATCCCCGTGATTGTCGAACGCGCGGCCCCGAACCTCGATCTGGCCGGCATCGATGCCGCCGTCACGAAAATCGTGGGCGGGGTCACGGACCTGAAAACCGCGATCGAGGCGAAGCCGGCCGCAACGCCCAATCCTCTTGGTGTCGGCATCGTGCCTCTGGCCACCAAGGCCGAGGCCCCGCACCCGGTCGTGCCCGGTCAGCCGATCCGCTGACCTGTCAACCTGATCCGGCCGATCTGTAAACCGGCCGCCGGGCTGCCCGCATCCTGCCACCTTTAAACTGGTCCACCCGAACCACACGAAAAACGCCGGTTTCCTGCGGCGCTGTGGCGCGGGTGGACTATTTTCATATCAAGACTGGAAAACTCGTCCATGACCCAGCGTGTCAACCTCGTGGCCGTCAATGGCGGCCGCCGCCGGTTCCTCGGTATCGGCCTGCTGTCTGCCGCAGGCATCGCCGCTGCCGCAACCCTGTCCGCCTGCACGGTCAGCAAAAGCGGCAACGTCACCACCATCACGATCAACGTTGCCGAGATCCGTGATTACGGTCAGGCCGGTCTCAATGCGGTCTCGACGGTTCTGAGCATCGCGGCCATCGCCAGCGCAATCGGCACCCCTGCTGTCAGCATCATCGGCCTGGCCGACACGGCCCTGTCCACCGCCCTGACCACCTTCTCCGATGCCGCCGGGTCCACGCTGACCATCACCTATGACGACACGAACTGGAAAAGCCGGGTGGACAGCGTCCTGTCCGCGCTGACCAAGGTCGAAAGCGATCTGAGCGCCGCAATCACCGGGGTCTCGACCAAGATCCCCAGCACAGACCTGACCAACGCCAACACGGCCCTGAACGCGCTGGGCACCATCATCTCCGCGTTCAAGGCCCTGCTGGACAGCGTGGCCGGGCGCCGGAACGTCGGGGCACGGCTGTCCGGTTCTGCCATTGCGCCCTCCCAGGCGCAGGTGCGGCAGGCGCTCCAGGTCCTGGGTGTGACGGCATGACGCCCTTCATGGAGGGCGTCATCTCCGGTGCGGGCGGCACTGTCGTCCTCATCGGGTTGCTGGTCACGATCCCGCTCAAGCTGCATGCGCTTTATGTGGCGGCGCAGCTACGGGATCGTGGGCTGGGGTAACGGTTAAACTGCGCGTCTCTATGGCATTCTTGGGGGGTAAGTGGAATGTCAGCTGCAAATTGGTAAGAGTGGAGAACCGGACACTCGTATGATCGACAACATCTGCTCCCTAGCGCAGAGCTATCGACGAACCCGTTCATCTAGTTACGTTCCTGATTGGTCCTTAATGTCCGAACGCAGATTGCTGCTTGTCGGGAGAGGACGTGGCTGATTTAGATTGACGATGAAGGGTATCAACCTTTCTGACATGAGCTGGGCAATGATCCTGAGTTGTTCCTCGGTCAGTATGTCGCCTGGCTGCGCACCACAGTTCTCGAAAGCGTATTGAACGGCTTTTTTTACGGCGTGCGATTGTTCTCGCTGTCGCTTACGAGCCATGCCGGGGCCGAAGACCGCGTCGGCCGCCTGCTTAGTGGCCTCATTGTCACAGTGCTTATAATCAAAGATATCCACCATATCGGCTTGAGAAAATTGTAGGCGGACCGAAAGATCGAGTTGCATCCCTGTAGTAGGGTCGATCGCATAACAATTTTCGATATTGGGACCAATATAAGTTTCGGACAAAAGGACCACGGCCCGGAGAAAACCGAAATATTCTACGTAACCAAGCAGCATCCCAGTGGTCGAATTTCCCGAAACTGCTACACAATGCAGAGGCACGCCGACGGGACGTTCGATTAGTAGATCGGTGGTCGAGTAATAGCCAAAACAGGCAGGGACATTTTGATCTCGAAGGTAAACAAGTGCTTGATCACAAGCTACGGCTGGTATCCCGCTGTCATGCACAAGGGCAACGGCCGATTTAACGATTGAGCGCCCTGCCTGGACCCCGCCAATCTGACAGGGAATTTCGACCATCCCTTTAGGATAGGAAGTCCGGGCTTGTACCTTTGTCAGTTCTACCTCAACATCAATCTTTGGGAACTTCCTTTGAAGATCGCGTAAAATTCTGCGTGCCTCGGGCATGTCACGAGCAACTACTTGATATTGGGTTCTTCCGCCTGCCTCTGTTTTGTCCACAGTCGGTTTCGGTAATGCAAAGCCTCCTTGGGAGAGCATTCGGAAGGTCTCGCCTGCTGTCGTACTGATTGTTTGATCCGGAGTGGACCCACGCTCACGCTTGATATCAAAAAAGTGACAAAGCCCGTTCAACTGTGAGGCAAGTACTGCATCCCAGTCGTGCCCGGTTGTATTGTTGCAGAGATTACAAAGAAATCCCCACACCTTTCGAAAACCACCGATTGCATTGGGAATTATGTGCTCGGCAGAATCGTTTTTTGATGTAAGGCTATGATTACAAATAATACAGTTCGCCATACTGGCGACCTTATGCGTCAACGCGTGTAACGACAAGATCCATCGGATTGGAGGGCATTCTTTTCATCCCGTGTCCGCTTCTCGGTTCCCCTCATAGGGCTTTGAATAACCGACATGAGGGCGTAAGCCGACATTTCGAATTTAGATGAACATCGCCGTTTTCTGTAATGCCGCTCCGCAAGGGTTGAAGCACGCTGGGCTGGGCGCGATCGTGTCAGCCTTCAAGGGCCTGCCTGGATAGCGTGGCCGTGCGTCACCCCAGATTGGCCAGCACCGCGCCTGACCCATCGGGTGATTAAGAAGCTGCGGAGCCAGCGCTATTCCGCTGCCACATCCAGCGCCCGACGCGCCGCCTCTGGTTCGCGCCCGAGAATACGCAACAGCGCCTGCACAGCCGGATCCAGCCCCACGCGCCCCTGCTCCCAGTTGCGCCACGTTGCCACGGGTATGCCGGTCAGTTCCGCGATTTGCTTCTGGGTCATGTGCAAGGTCTTCCGCACGGTTGCGGGCGTCGGGTATGGGGCGGACAGATGGCTTGTATCATCCGTGCCGTCCTCGTGCGCCTGACGGTCGATGTCGGCTTCCGTGGTGGCGTTCACCTTGTCCCAGTCGATGGTTCCACCGTGCCGGGCGATCTGGCTCAATGTCATCCTTGCCATTTCTTCCACTCCTTATCGTGCATGCGGCGCGCAGAGATGATCCACGTAATATCGCCGCGCCGCGTGTAGACGACCATGTAACGGCAGCCTTCGATCATCCCGACCGCCTGAATCCGTGTCTCACCATAATCCTTGCGGGTGTCTTCGCGTTCGATCACGTCCCCAAGAAAAATGCGGGCAGCGTAAATGAAATCGAAACCACGGATGGAGAGGCACGCTGCGCTTTTTTCATCGTGCCAGTCAAAGACGTGGTGTGTTGTCGTCATGGGTATTTTATACGCTGCAAGCGTATCGGCTGCAAGGAAAATGATGTGCTAAAAGCGTATTCCTGATCAGAACAATCATCATATTACACAACCACAAGGCGGCTCTCCGGAGCCGCCTTTTTTATTGGAACCAGCATGATAAATCGCAAACTTGCGCAGATCCGCAAGCTGGGCTGTCGCCCGGCTGAGCACCGGCCCGGCCAGCCTTCCATGTCTGCCCTGCGCGGCTTCATGGCCCGGCAGGCCCCTGCCCGCCTCGACCGCAGCCATATCGATCCCGCACCGCTCCTGCTGGGCAATGACATGCTGGGCGACTGCACATCCGCCGGGATCGGAAACCATATCCGCGCCACGTCCGCGCTGGGTGGGTTCCAGACGGATATCACTACGGCGCAGGCCGTGGCGTTCTATGCCCGCTCCACCGGCTACGTGCCGGGCAATCCGGGCACGGATCGGGGCGGTGTGGAGGTCGATGTGCTGACCGCCGCGTTGCGCGATGGGTATGCCGTGACTAACCAGGCCCTGTTCCCTCTCTGGGGCAGCGCAGACCCGGGCGACCTGAATGGCGTGCGCAATATCATGGCGGGCCTGTCGGCGGCCTATCTGGGCGTTCAACTGGCCGAGGCCGACATGTGGCAGGATGAAACGGGCACGCTGGCGCTCGTGTGGGATACCGACACGCCGGCCGGCCATGGCGACCCGACGCCCGGCAGCGCCGGTGGCCACTGCCTGCTGGGCTGGGATTACACCGGCACAGCTGACACCGATATTGTGACCCTATTGACCTGGGGCGCAAAACAGCGCGCAACATGGCGCTGGCTGCGCTCGCGGGTCATGGAGGCGCATGCGCTGGCATGGCGGCAGTTGCAGCCCGCAACCGGCCTTGGCCCTTCGGGTCAGGACTGGGATGCGCTGATCACGGCCAATGATGCCTACCTGCGGGGTGTGGCATGAAGATGCTGCTCACCGTCGCCTGCCTGCTCGGCCTCACTGCCTGCGCCCATCAGGCACCCGTGCAGACCACAATCCCGACCGCCATGGCAGGCATACAGGCCAGCCTGGCGCGGGCCGGCGTCGTGTCGGTCTCGCACGCAGGCGATTGGACCGAGAATCAGGATGCGCTGTTCGTTCGTGCCGTCCGGGCGACACAGTGCCATCAGGACCGGGCCGACCCGGTAGTCGGCACGATCGCGGGCGATGTGACCCTGCAACTGTCCGGGCAGTTCACGCAGGGCGGACAGTTCAGCGTGGGCGCGATCACGACAGCACCCACCTTCGGCATTCAAGGGGACGCCAGCCGGACGCGCGAACAAACGGTCAGCTTGCCGGTGTCTTACGCGCCCCTGTCCTCCATGCCTGACGTGGAGATGGCGCGGCAGCTTGGCTATATGGCATCCATGTTTGCCCAGAACGATGATGCCCGACACGCCGAGGCGGCGCGGTTGATTGCCGACCGGGAAGAACTGCGAGGCCGTGTACAGGCTATGATTGACAGCTGGAGCGCAGCTGAATGCATCCAACCGTCGCCGGTTGTTCCGTTCGTTGGGAGGCATGGCGATCCGACTCGAAAAATCCGTTAGTCACTCTTTGAACGACTCGTGATTTTGCCGTGCGTCCCATATGGGCGTTTTCTGACCAACCCCATTGATACGATTAAAAAAACAGGAA
>NZ_JABLUU010000023.1:0-33277 GCF_018491655.1 Komagataeibacter oboediens
GCGTGTCACCATTCAGATCGAATGCGTTCTCAAACGACGTGGTGGGGTGGACAAGCCCAGCCTGCTTATAGGTATCAAGTGTCACCTGTTCCGCCCTGATGACATCCCGAGATACGGGAACCGGCGCTGCGATCAGTTTTTCCGTCACGGCATTCGCAACGTCCTGCGGCATTCCCGTCTGGTGCGCAAGTATTCGGGCGTACTGGTCCTGATGCGTCATGCCCCATTCATAGGCTGCCGTGACGCGCCTGTAGAAATCCTCGATCTGCGCGTGCTTGGCGGCAAGTGCTGCGTCGCTGGCCACGAATACACTGTTGTTGGGCATAAGCCCCGCCGCATCGACAACGATATGGCCGTGATGCCCCACGACTTCCAGCGACACATAGGGTTCCCATGTTGACCACGCATCGACGCGTCCCGTATCCAGTGCCGCCTTGGCCTGTGCAGGCAGCAGGAAGACGATCTGGGGCGCAGGGGGCGGAATGGCGCCGGTGGCCATCAGGCGCAGCAGAAGCAGATGGCCGATCGATCCACGTCCGGTTGCAATGCGCTTGCCAGATAGTTGTGCAGGCGTCGTAATGGGCGAATTTTGGGCCACGACAATAGCCGTTGCCTTGCCGCCACCACGCGGGGGAATGATGTAAGCCGCCTTGATCGGGACACCTGCACCCCACGCGAATATGAACGGTCCGTCCCCCGCGATTCCGGTATCGACGGCACCGGCGGCCAGAGCCTGCAGCAGTGGCGCGGCGGCTTCGAAATCCACCCATTTGATGGCATAGGGCAGGTTGGTGGATGCTGCCCCTGATGCTTCCAGCAGCGCCCTCTGCTGGCCCTTCTGGTCCGCCACGATCAGTTCATCAGCGGCATGTCCTGTGGCCGGCAACAGGGAAATGGCTGTCAGCAGCGCCAGCATTGCTACAGGCCAGACGGAACGGTGGGATGGAATTCTGCGCGTCATCATGCCGCAGGACAGAGCACGGCTGCGGATGAAAGACAATTAAATCACGTTAAATAATGATGTGAAATTAATTCACCTGACTTTGTTGGGAAAATAAAGGACAACCGGACAGCACGAGTCTGACAACGGAGCCTGATCTCATGTCCGGAACTGCCTTCTGGTCCCCCACGAATTCCCTGACGGACACCCCGGCGGCGGAACCGGCGCTTAATCCACGATGGAAAGTTGTAAAACAGTGTCTTCGTCCGCTGGTGCGGTATATGTCTGCCGTGCTGTTCGTGGTGCTCTGGCAGGTCGCCTGCACGACGGGGCTGATTTCGACCAGGCTTGTCGCATCCCCGTGCCAGATTGCATCGACAGGCTGGTCACTGATGCGCGATGGAACGCTTCCCGCCAATCTGGGCATTTCCCTCCTCCGCGCTGTTTCGGGCCTTGTTCTGGCGCTGGCTGCCGGGATCACGCTGGCGTTGATGTCCGGCCTGTCGCGCATTGGTGAGGACATCGTGGACGCCCCGATACAGATATTGCGGACACTCCCGGTTCTGGCGCTTGCGCCGCTTTTCATTCTCTGGTTCGGGATCGGGGAAACGCCGAAGGTCCTGCTTATCGCGCTGGGTTCGATGTTTCCGATCTACCTCAACCTGCACAAGGGGATCCGCTCGATCGATCCCAAGCTGGTCGAAATGGCCCGGACATTGCGGCTGACACGCCTGCAGACCATCCGTGACGTCATCCTGCCCGGTGCGTTGCCTGATCTGGTGGTCGGTATCCGTTTTTCCGTCGGGATATCCTGGCTGCTGCTGGTGGTGGCCGAACAGGTGAACGCCGATAGCGGTATCGGGCATATGATGATGGATGCACAGGATTTCCTGCGTACCGATATCATCCTTGTCGGCCTTGTCATTTACGGATTTTTTGGCCTTGTCTCGGATCAGGCCGTCCGTTTTCTGGAAAGCCGCCTGATTGCCTGGCGACCGGCGCGGCAGAATCAGGGCGGTGCAGTATGAACGCCATTCCGCACGTATCCGCGCGGGCACCCGTGGCGGAACCGGCTGTCAGCGTCCGTGATCTGACTCGACGTTTCGGCAATGGCCCTGCTGTCCTTGACCGTCTCAGTCTGGATATTGCCCCCGGTGAATTCATCGCCCTTCTGGGGCGCAGTGGTTCGGGCAAGTCGACTTTACTGCGTACGCTGGCCGGGCTGGATCCCGTAACGCAGGGCAGTGTCACGCGCCCGGCGGAGACATCGGTCGTGTTTCAGGAAAGCCGTCTCCTTCCGTGGAAAAAGGTCTGGCAGAATGTTGTTCTGGGGCAGGCGGGGGCCACGCGCGATCATGCGGCGGCTGCGCTGGAGGAAGTCGGGCTTGGCCACCGTCCGGATGCGTGGCCACTGACCCTTTCTGGTGGCGAATCCCAGCGTGCCGCGCTGGCGCGCGCACTGGTGCGCGAACCACGTTTCCTCATGCTGGATGAGCCGTTCGCAGCACTCGACGCCCTGACACGCCTGCGCATGCAGGATCTTGTGCATGGGTTGTGGCAACGTCACGGAAGTGCCGTGTTGCTGGTGACCCACGATGTGGACGAGGCACTGCTGCTGGCCAACCGGGTGGTCGTTCTTGATGCAGGTCGCATCCGCATGGAACTGCCTGTTCCGCTTTCCTATCCGCGGCGCCATGCCGATCCGCGTTTCGAGGCCCTGCGCATGCGGCTGTTGCGTGCGCTTGGCGTCGGGGACAGCTGACGGACCGTTCTGGTTGTCTTCGTGTCTGCCGCAGACGGAAACCCGGTTGTGGCGGATTATTCCCATAACCGGCTGGTCGAAACATGTTCTGCATGAAGTGCATATGCCAGACGGTTGCCTGTCCATAACCCGTGTTGTGGCGGGCATGCGCGGATTTCGTCCATCCACCTTGTGTCTTTCCGACGGCGTGACCGACCGGCATCATTAACAAACATCACATCATTCATGATGATTACTGACGTGATTTCACTGTCTATAATGATGAAAATAACAACCAACGACAAACAGTGGTTGTATAGAAATGCCCATAGAATTCATCGGATATGTCAGCGCACGCGAACAGACGGAAATCCTTGATCCCACGGGACCATCGGTGGACGCGGCCTATATCGCCGCGACGGCCCTGCTGCATGAACGCGCGGGTTTTGATCGCGCCCTGATCGCGTTTCATTCCACATCCCCCGAAAGCCTTCAGATCGCGCAGCATGCCGCGTCGGTCACATCGCGGCTTGGCCTGCTTGTGGCCCACCGTCCGGGCTTTACGGCGCCTACCCTGGCCGCCCGGCAGTTCGCGACGCTGGACAACCTTACGGGCGGGCGTGTGGCCATGCACGTCATTACCGGCGGCAATGACAGGGAATTGCAGGCCGATGGCGACAATCTGACCAAGGCCGAACGCTATGCCCGGACGGCGGAATACCTGCAGATCATCCGGCGGGAATGGGAAGGGGGCGCGCCGTTCGATCATGATGGACGCTTCTATCGTATCCGGGGCGCGCAGTCCTCGGTCCTGCCGCGACACAGGGGCAGCATTCCCATCTATTTCGGTGGTGCGTCCGAAGAAGCGCTCGCCGTTGCCGGACAGTATGCGGATGGCTACGCGTTGTGGGGTGAACCGCTGCGCGGGGCCGAGGAACTCGTCAACCGTGTGCGTGCTGCCGCCCGTGCGCATGGGCGGACGCTGAGGTTCTCGATTTCCTTTCGGCCCATCATTGCCGATACCGAAGGACAGGCATGGGAACGCGCCGCGGAAATCGAGGCCCAACTCCGGGCACGGCAGGCGGAAGAGGGTGATGCGACGGGGATCGCGCTTGATCGTGCTGGACAGCGACCAACAGACGGCACGCTGCCGACCAATGAAGGTTCACGCCGCCTGCAGGCCATCGCCGCAAAAGGGGCGCGGCATGACGAATGTCTGTGGACCGGTGTCGCGCAGGCAACCGGAGGGCGCTGGAATTCGACCTCCCTTGTCGGCACGCCTGATCAGGTGGCGGAAAGCCTGCTGCGGTACTACCGCCTTGGTATCGAGACCTTCCTGATCCGTGGGTTCGATCCCTTGTCCGATGCCATACTGTACGGACGCGAACTGATCCCGCGCGTCAGGGCGCTGGTGGAAAAGGAGGACGGATGTCGGCGTCGTGCGGGCTGACATCCTTTCTTCACGACACCGCTGCTTTGCTAGGAATTACCGTGTGATGACCCGTTTCGGGCTGCGCGCCCTTCTTCTCGTCTCCCTTCCCGGCCTGTCGGCGCATGCCGCCACGACAGGTACGGACCATACATCCCATCCCCATCATGACGCAGCGCATCCGCGCGCGCCGGCGGCTGGAACACAGGCCGCCACGACTGCGAAAAAAACGTCGTCACCAGCAAGGGGAGGCGTCGAATTCCTTCACGTGCAGGGAACGCGTCATGCGCCCCGCCTTGCCCGGCATATCCCGTTGGGCGCATTCGG
Organism: Komagataeibacter oboediens; assembly: GCF_018491655.1. NCBI lineage: Bacteria > Pseudomonadati > Pseudomonadota > Alphaproteobacteria > Acetobacterales > Acetobacteraceae > Komagataeibacter > Komagataeibacter oboediens. The sequence continues at coordinate 4,438 of NZ_JABLUU010000023.1, forward strand.
GAACCGGTCCGAATTTGATACGCCGTTTTCCGTGAGTACCGTGTCCGCGGCGCGCATTTCGGAAATGCAGGCCACGGACATCAACGACGTCATGCGTTATGAACCCGGCGTGCAGGCCAATTCCAACGGGGCCTCGACAGCTTCGGGGTCAAGCGTGCGCGTACGGGGACTGAACCTCGACTGGACCAATGGTTACAAGATCGACGGACTTGCCATTCCGTTCTGGTACATCGATCTGCCGGTTGCCAATTTTGATGCGATCCAGGTCGTGAAGGGGGCATCTGCCTTCATGTATGGCTTCGGCTCGCCCGGCGGCGTGCTGGACTATCGTCTCAAGGCGCCTGTAAGCGAGCGGAAACTGTCTGTTGAAGCCGGATACCGTTCGGACTCGGTCTTCCGGCAGATGGTGGATGCCGGTGGCGCACTGGATAAGGGCCACCGGATTGAAACACGCTTCGTCTTTGCCAGCGAAGTCGGCAACCAGTATAATGACAGCTTCGTGCGTAACCTGTCACTGTCCTTTACCACGCGCGTGCGCCTTACGGACACGTTGCATTGGCGGTTCAACAGTTTTTACCTCAATACGCTTCAGAAAGGCATGGTGAATACGGTGGCTGTCGCCTCGGGCGTGGGGGCTGTGACCCCGATCAGCGGGCGGGCGGCCCTTGGTGCCGCGGGATCGTGGAAAACAAACGACCTGAAACGGTTCAGCACCGGATTTGACTGGGATTTCGCCCCCAACTGGACCGCAAGCCTGACCTATGGCTACACCCATCTGGACGAACGCTTCCCGTCAAACCAGCTGACATTTACCAGCGCGGATGGTGATTATTACAGCCAGCCCTTTCAGCAGACCCGTGTGCTGACCTATCATCAGGTCGATGCCATGACACAGGGTCATTTCCGCACCGGACCGCTGCGTCATGACGTGATTGCCGGTATCACCTGGCTGCGCCAGATGTTCGATGCGGATGCCGCTTCTGGCACAACATCTGCCATCGAATACGGGAATATTTATTCCAGCCGGCCTGTCCTGACCAATGCGTCGGACTATAACCCCCGGCTTTACCGCTATATCGATTATCAGCAGGTCGCCCCGTTCTGGAGCGATACAATGAGCTATGGCCGCTGGTCCCTGATGGCGGGCGCGCGCTACACGGATTATCTGGAAAATGATTACGCAAGTTCGGGCCAGCGCACGGCAGCACACCGCAACAATCCGGTTACGCCGCTTGTCTCGCTCAGTTACAAGGTCACGCCGGAAATCAATACCTATTTCAGCTGGGTGCAGGCCATGCAGTCCGGCGGACAGGCGGGGCCGACCAATGTGAATTACATGCAGGTGTTCGGGCCGATCCGCAGTAACGAATATGAACTGGGCGTCAAGGTGCAGAAGAAGCGGTACAGCGGAACGTTGGCTGTTTTCCGTATGGATACTGGTGCCGCCTATACCAATGCACAGAATTATTATGTTCAGGATGGCATGTCACGCTATCAGGGCGTGGAAGCCGCCGCATCCTGGCTGGTTATATCAAATCTGAACGTCAATGCCAGCCTCGCCTATCTTGACGCGCGTTATGTGAAGGCAGCACCGGGCTATGCCGGGCATCGTCTTGAAGCGGTTGCCCCGTTTCAGGCGGCCCTCAACGCCGATTACCGGTTCATGGCAATCCGGGGGCTGAGCATGAATGCAGGGTTCAATTTCGTTTCCGGCAGCTGGCTTGATGCGGCCAATACTGTCCGGCTGCCATCCTATATCGTCGGGAATGTCGGCGCGGCCTATACGACCCGCGTGGGCGACCATCAGATGGTGTTTCGCGCGGCGGTCGAAAATATTGGCAATGTCCGCTACTGGCTCAGCCGTGGGAACATGAATATTTTCCCCGGTGCCCCCAGGACGGTCACGTTCAGTGCCCGCTTTGACCTGTAATCATGCAAAGGACGATGTAAGGCGCGCCACCTGCCGCCCTGTTTCCAAAAAGCGATGGCAGGGCCGTTCGGCCCTGCCATTTTGCGTATGCGTTTCGTGCTGGCTTCTGGAGGCTGTCTGAAAACGACAGTCCAGAAATTATCAGGAAATTTCCGGGGGAAGCTTTTTCAAAAAAGGCGACACCCGGAAACAGTTCGTGTTGCCACCAATGGTTTCTACCGTCAGCCCAGCCGGTCACGGCGGGCATCACCTGCGGATGGCAGGCAGTGAAACCGCCTGCCGAACCACGCCAGCCCCGTTGCAGCCGCAGGATGGATATGGATGGCTTTTACCGCACAGAACATGACATCATGACTGCCTGACATATGGACTGTTGAAATGGTGCAGTCGAACGTGGCCAGTGCATCAACCAGCAGGGGCGCGCCGGTGACATCGGCATGCCATGCGCCCATGGCAAACTTTTCATCCGCACTGCGTGTGCTGCTGGCAAACGTGCCTGCAATATCCTCGTGCCCCTGTGACAGCAGGCTGATGCCGATCACGCCGTTCCGCACGAATGCTTCATGCGAACGATTGGCCCGGTTCAGGCAGACAAGAACCGTGGGGGGTGTATCGCTGACACTGGTCATGGCGGAAACGGTCAGACCCTGGCGCCCGGCGGGGCCACTGGTGGTCACGATGGTTACCGGTGCGCCAAGCCTGCTCATGGCATCACGGAACAGCGTTGTCGTGACGGCGGATTGCAGCCGTGCGGTGTCAGGCATCGTATCAGGCTGCATGCGGGTGGGCCTTTGCTGGAATGCCCAGCGCTTTCAGGATCACGGGCGTTTCGGTGCGGTCCATCCAGTCGGGGGAGATATCGACAAACCGCACGACGCGGCCGGGACCGATGACAATGATGGCAGGTTTGGGCAGTTCCCAGCCATCCGTGCCGTTAAGGGCCTGACTGGTACCGCCTTTGGCCTGTGCCGCCTCGCGGGATGCATCATCGTAGACATAGGTAATGCCCAGTGCACGGGAAAGCGAAAGTGCAGGATCCGTTACAACCGGGAAGGGCAGGTCATGGCGGGTTGCGATATCGCCCAGCAGTGCTGCTGGCTGCGGTGAAATCGCGACAAGGGAAATATGCGCGGCCCTGAGTGCCGGCCACAGCGTATCGCGGTAATGGGGCAGGGCAATGTTGCAGGCCGGGCACCCCGCAAAACGGAAGAAGACCAGCACGGCCGGTCCATCCGCCACCAGGTCATCAAGGGAAACCTGCGTGCCATCGGTGGCGGTCAGTGTCGTGGCGGGCAGGACATCGCCAATATGGACGTGGGGCGTGCGACCGTGTTCCGCCACCAGTGTCGTACGCTGGTTGATATTGATGGCCAGCGCCTGTGGCGGCCACGTACGCCTGCGTTCATCCTCCACTTCCCTGAAACGGGCGCGGAGCGACGGGGCAGCAGGAGTCTGGTCAGAACTCATATCCGGGTTCCCTGAAACAATGATTGGAAACCGGAGCTATGAACCAGGAACCTCCAGCGCGACAAAGGAGTTTCCCTCAACCGAGATTTTGAAATTTCTTATTTATTCCCGGCAGCTTCTGCCAGCAGGTCCCCAAGGTCATGCACCACGTCGGAGGCATCATTGCGACGGACAAGCACGGTTTCGATTTCCGGCACGTCCGGCAGGGCACTGGCGGGAAGCACCGGCAGGTCCTCCGCCGCAGCGAAACGCCGGGTGCGGCAGCTTATGCCCAGTCCCCCGCGCACGCCAGCCCGTAGCGCGGGCAGATTGGGGGTTTCAAGCATGATCCGGTAATCGCGACCGGCCTGCCCCAGCGTGCGTAACGCGGCATCGCGGAAACGGCAGGGAGGTTCCAGCAGTACAAGGGGAATTTCCTCGCGTTCGGTATTGGCCGGGTCGCCCAGCCACACCATCCGGTCATGGCCAACAGTGTCACATGACGCGCCGGGGCGGTCGCCATGCTGGCCAAGGCACAGCACCAGGTCGAGACGGGAACGGTCGAACAGGTCCAGAAGCTCGACCGTGCCGCCGACACGCACGATCAGGCGCGCGCGCGGATGTTCCAGCCGGAATCGTCCCAGCACGTCAGGCAGGATGGTATCCGCAAAATCCTGCACCATGCCCACGGTAATTGGTTCGGGATCGGTCTGCTGGCCAAGATTCTGCATGATCCGGTCATTCAGGGCCAGAAGCTGGCGGGCGTAGGTGACCAGTTCCTCCCCCGTGGCCGTCAGCAGCAGCCTGCGTCCGTCGCGGCGGAACAGCTTCTGCTGAAGCATGTCTTCCAGCCGCTTCATCTGCAGGCTCAGCGCGGACTGTGTCAGGAAGATTGTTTCAGTCGCCTGCGCCATGGAGCCGGCTTCGACAATGGCGACAAACGACCGCAGCAGTTCCGTCGGCACATTCCTGGCCATCCGCTGGGGCAGGCGGGAGGGAAGGGGGTGAGACACGGCACCGTACTCCGTTGGTGAGGGGGTCATATTAACGAACGAAAATCGTCATATGATTATTTTAACATTGTATTTTAGATCGTGACGATCGTAAATGGCATTCAACCACGTAACAAAATAGTTTAATAAGAGGATGTGTCGGAAATGCCTGTTGAATTCATCGGCTTCATCGGCAGCCGCAACCAGTCGGAAACCATTCCCCCCGCAGGGCCCGTCGTGGACCTCAACCACGTGGAAACGGCGGCGAAGATTCATGAAAACGGTGGGTTTGACCGCACGCTCATCGCGTTTCATTCCAATTCCCCCGAAAGCATCCTGCTGGCCCAGCATGCGGCGGCGGTCACGCGGGATCTCGGGGTGCTGATCGCCCATCGTCCGGGTTTTAACGCGCCAACCATTGCAGCGCGTCAGTTCGCCACGCTCGATCACCTTACGCGCGGGCGGGTGGCGGTGCATGTCATTACCGGCGGCAGTGATGTCGAACTGCAGGCGGACGGGGATCATCTGACCAAGGCCGAGCGTTACGCCCGCACCAGCGAATATCTCGATATCGTTCGGGCAGAATGGGACAGCCATACGCCATTTGATTACAGCGGCCGGTTCTATGACGTGCGTGGCGCCGGTTCGCTGGTACACCCGTACCGGGAAGGTGGCATTCCGGTTTATTTTGGGGGCTCCTCGGCCGAGGCGATTGCCGTGGCAGGCAGGCATGCCGATGTGTACGCCCTGTGGGGCGAAACCTATGAACAGGTCAGCGAGACCGTGCAGCGTGTGCGCGCATCTGCTGCCCAGAATGGTCGTGCGCCACGCTTTTCACTTTCGCTGCGTCCCATTCTGGCGGACACGGAAGAGGCGGCATGGGCAAAGGCGGACCGTATTCTGGAAACGGCGCGCGCCCTGCAGGTACGGACCGGTTATGTGCGGGCCGCTGAAATTCCCAATGAAGGGTCGCGCCGCCTTCTGGCTGCCGCGGCACAGGGAAGCCGACTGGACAGGCGGCTGTGGACGGGTATTGCGGCCCTGACCGGGGCGCGCGGCAATTCGACATCGCTGGTTGGCACACCCGACCAGGTTGCCGAGGCGCTGCTGGACTATTACCGGCTTGGCATCAGTACGTTCCTTATCAGGGGCTTTGACCCGCTGCTTGATGCCTACGAATACGGGCGAGATCTGATCCCGCGTGTCCGTGCCCTGATCGCGGCGGAGGATGGACAGGTAACGGCCGCGGCCTGACGGACGGCCCGGCGCCCGTCCGGGTAATTATTTCAGTTTGCAGTCCGGAACCCGATTAAGTGGATTGAAGCCCATGACGACCATTTTTCCCCTACGTGATTTCGTAACCGGTTTTACAGGACTGTATGAACGTGGCCTTCCGGCCGCGGCCATCCAGCACGAGGGTAGCGGGTTGCTGCGTCAGCTGGTGTCCCGTGATGACTGGCTGCCGGAACCCTTTACCCGCCCGCACCCGGAACGTTACAGCCAGTATCTGCTGCATTGTGATCCGATGGAACGTTTTTCGGTCGTAAGCTTTGTCTGGGGCGCGGGGCAGAAGACCCCGTTGCACGATCACCGTGTATGGGGCCTGATCGGCATGCTGCGTGGACGTGAAAGCGAAACCCAGTTCGTGCGCGATGCTGATGGCCGTTTCCGTGCAACGGAAACCACCTTTCTTGAACCCGGGCAGGTGGCGTCCCTGACACCGGGGGTCAATGACTATCATCTGGTTGCCAATGCGCTGTCGGACCAGACGTCGATTTCCATCCATGTCTATGGCGACAATATCGGCGGTGTGTCGCGCGCGACCTACGATGTGCAGACAGGGGCGGAGAAAAACTTCATTTCCGGTTACTCGAATGACGAGGTTCCCAATCTGTGGGACCGTTCCAGACATGTGGAGGCAGCATGACCGTCCTTGATCTGGTCAGACCGCGCGTGACACCGGTGCAGGCAATACAGGACAGCCTGCGTGCGGGGCGGGAAATCGCGCTGCTGGACCTGCGGGAGGAGGGACCGTTTGCCGCCGCCCATCCGCTTTTTGCCGTGAACCTGCCACTGGGGCGGATCGAGGAACGCATTGCGGCGCTGGTGCCGCGGCGTAATGCGCCCATCGTGGTGTATGATGATGGCGAAGGCCGTGTTGCGCGCGCCCTGTCGGTGCTGGCGGCATTGGGCTACGGCAATGTCAGCGTGCTGGAAGGTGGTCTGTCTGGCTGGCGGGCGGCTGGGGGGGAAATCTTCATTGATGTCAATGTCCCCTCCAAGGCATTTGGGGAACTGGTGGAACATGTCCGCCACACCCCGTCCATTCCCGCGCGGGAACTGAATGAACGGCTGGAACGGGGGGACGATCTTGTCATTCTCGACGCCCGGCGCTTCAGCGAATACAACACCATGTCCATTCCGGCCGCACGGTCCGTGCCCGGTGCGGAACTGGCGCTGCGGGTGCGTGATATTGCCCCTTCGCCAGAAACGACGGTGGTGGTGAATTGCGCGGGGCGCACGCGGTCCATCATCGGGGCGCAGTCGCTGGTCAATGCCGGTATTCCCAATCCTGTCTTTGCCCTGCGCAATGGCACGATCGGCTGGACGCTGGCGGGACTGGAACTGGATCATGGCGCCACACGCAGGGCAGGGGCGCCGTCATCGGAAAAGGTGACGCAGGCCCGCGCGGTGGCCCGGTCCCTTGCGCAGCGCACGGGTGTGCGCGTGATCGATCCGGAGGGACTGGACGCACTGGCGGCTGACCCACGGCGCAGTCTCTACCGTCTTGATGTCCGGTCACCTGAGGAATATGAGGCCGGCCACCTGGCGGGTTTCCGCAGCGCGCCGGGTGGACAGCTTGTGCAGGCGACGGATGAATGGGTTGGCGTACGTCACGGCACGATCGTGCTGACGGATGATGATGGTGTGCGCGCGCGCATGACGGCGCACTGGCTGCGCCAGCTTGGCTGGCGGGAGGTTTACGTACTGGATGACCGGGCGGACCTGCCACGCATCCGTGGGCCAGAACCGGTCATGCTGGCCACGGCCCTGCCGGATGTGGAGGTGATTTCCGCACGGGAACTGTCGGACGCGCTGCAGGATGCAGATGCCCCGCTGGTCATTGATCTTGCGCCCAGTCCCGTTTTTCGCAAGGGGCACATCCCCGGGGCGGTCTTCGCAATCCGCAGTGACCTGCATGAACATGGGCGGCTGAAGGGGGCGGATATTGTCCTGACGTCTCCTGATTCCATTTCCGCCTGTTATGCCGCGGCGGACCTTCGGCGGCAGGGCGCGCATGTACGGGTACTGGCAGGGGGGACAAAGGCGTGGCAGGCAGCAGGGCTGCCCCTTGCTGTCGGGCTGGATGAGCGTGTCGCGCTATCGCGTCCCGATGATGTGTATAAACGCCCATATGAGGGCACGGATAATGCCGCAGCAGCGATGCAGGCCTATCTGGACTGGGAATTCGGGCTTGTTAGCCAGCTTGAGCGAGATGGCACGCATGGTTTCCGTGTGCTGGAGGATGGTCAGGATCTGTAACGGGTTTCCTGCCGAGAGGCTATCCCGCGGCATCCCGCTGGCTGTAAATGGCCAGCGGACGTCACGCAGATGAATGACGCCTGTGCCCGTGGGGGCAGGTGATGACAGCGGGCCGTGCCATGGGCCCCGGTTTTTCAGGCGGCATGGCGACAACGGCCCAGTTTCCGATCGGCTGTATCATCCGGGCGTGATGTTGGAAAAGCTGGCCCCCAGCCTTGGTGTTGCACAAGGTACAGACAGATGGGGCATGAAGCCGGGGCGCGTCAATACGGACATCCTGTATGGTGGCTGCGCCATGCATCATGTCGCCATATGGTCCGTATGATGGCGTGTTCCGTATCGCCCCCGGCTTTGTCGTTGCATGTCCCGTGACGCAGTCATTTCTGCTGCATGGAAAGTATGTTTGGCAGCATGCATGGCATCATAAGAACAGAAGGATGTTCATATACACAATAATGTGTCCCTGTACATGATTTAGTACAACGCCGGTGGCAATATTGTGACCACGGACGACGTTGTATTCATCGGTGTTACAGCGGATGGTGTGCCCGCACATCTTCGGGCCTGCCACCGGCAGGATGACGTGGCGTGGCCGCCTATCTGCCGGGGGCGGGCGAGATCCATGTCTTGCGAAGGGTGGGGATGGCCATGATGGCTTTGGTAACCGGAGTGGAGATGACATCATCGCCTGCACAGGTACTGGTGCCCACGCAGATCATGCCGCCCGGTCATGAACACTGCAGGTGGCGGGACAGGCCCGGCACCCGCCCTTTTCCGGGGAATCCTTCCCATGCGTCTGCCGGCACGATCGTCCGGGTTCAGCATCTTGTTGCGTATCAGCCTTCCTTGCGTTGTGGTGCTGTGGGCATCCGGCGTGCGCGCTGCGGATGTCACACTGGGCATTATCGGTCCGCATGAATATGACCTGCCGGTTGATTTCAAGCCATTCAATGTGCTTGTGCAATATGGCGACGGCAATGCGGCGGGCAATTCCTACAACAGTCTTGGTCAACGCAGGCCCGATGGTGGCAGCCACACATGGTCAGGCATGACCAAATATGTCCATTTTCGCAGTTTTGATGCCATTCCCCATGTCGGTTTTGCGTTCGAGCTGATCCAGACCGAAAGCTACAGCCTGGCGGATGGCACGGATTACGGTGGTCTTGGCCCGACTATTGTCGGACCGGCAGCATGGTTCAAGCCCAACAGGCACAGTACATTCGGCATACAGACCTTCATGCAGACAGCTGTTGGCACGCGCGATGCAACCTCGCCGAATTACTGGTCAAACATATCCAGTTTTATTTTTGATTATGAATGGACGCATTTCAGCTTTGATGGTGACGCCGGGACAGTTGCGGGGGCGGCAAAGCATGTAAGGGGCGGCCATACCTATTCACCCGGCGTGGTCTTTTATACCAACCTGCGGTTCAGCTGGAAGGCAACACGGCTGTTTGAACCTTTCTTTGCGCTGGACTGGCAGAATGTCAAAGGCACCTATGACCGGACGGCGGGCCAGTATCTGGATGATTCAAACAGTCGTGAAATAACGCTGGGTCTTGGTGCCATGTTCAACATAACGAAGCATGTTTCTTTTACCACGCGGTATTCGCATTCCGTTGACGGGCGCAATATTCCGGAAAGCAACGCGTATTACGTCAAATTTGTCTATCTATGGTAACCGGAGCGGTCGGCTCTTCCTCGCGGAGGGAAGCGTGTCGTCGGTCATATCCGGGCATGGCTGCAACAGGGCCCCTGGTAATCCCGAACACGGAGTGACCGGATGATCACCTCTGCCGCGGCATTGGCAATGCAATGGATGCTGGCGACCGGTCTACACGGGCTGTCCGCGTGTCTCAGGTTTTTCCAACGGGCAGGATGGACGCCAGCAGTTCCTTTGCCGAACCCATGATGACGCTGGCCCGTTCCGGCTCCGTGGGGAGCGATGTCAGGAAGGCCCGGGCCTGCTGCATGGTGATGTGTGGCGGCAGTGGAGGAACATTGGGGTCGGTGCGTGCTTCCAGAATGACCGGACGGTCGGCAGCCAGCGCTTCTTCCCATGCGGCGCCGACGTGCGCGGGATCGTCAACATAGATACCCCTGAGACCCAGCAGCCCGGCATAGCGATGGTAGGGGAAATCCGGGATGGACTGGGTTGAATCCGTCTTGCCCGCGCCAAGCTGGATGCGTTCTTCCCATGTTACCTGATTAAGGTCCTGATTGTTCAGCACCAGCACGATCAGCCGCGGGTTGGACCACTGCTTCCAGTATCTGGAAATCGTGATCATCACATTCAGGCCGTTCATCTGCATGGCCCCGTCGCCCATGCAGGCAATCACGGTACGTTCGGGATAGGCCATCTTGGCCGCCATGGCATAAGGTGTCCCTGCCCCGAGCGAGGCCAGACCACCGGATAGGGAGGCCTTCATGCCCCGGCGCATTTTCAGATCGCGCGCATACCAGTTGGCGACGGAACCGGAATCCGCGGTAATGATGGCGTTTTCCGGCAGGCGGGGCGACAGTTCCCAGAATACCCGTTGCGGGTTGAGCGGCCGGGCGCCGGTCATGGCGCGGGCTTCCAGAACTTTCCACCATTGTGCCACGTCCTTTTCGATCCGCGTCCGCCACGCGCGGTCGCCCTTGTGCTGGAGAAGCGGGATGAGCGCACGCAGTGTTGCGGCGCTGTCGCCCTGCAGGTTGACCTCCATCGGGTAACGCAGGGACAGGTTGGCGCCGTTGATGTCGATCTGCACGCCGCGCGCCTGCCCCGGCCTGGGCAGGAATTCGCTGTAGGGAAATGTCGACCCCACCATGAGGAACGTGTCGCATTCCTTCATCAGATCCCATGACGGTTTTGTGCCCAGCAACCCGATCGCCCCCGTGACGAAGGGGAGTTCATCCGGCACGGCGGCCTTGCCCAGCAGTGCCTTGGCAATACCAGCCCCAAGGATGTCCGCGATCTGGATCAACTGGTCCGTTGCTTCCAGCGCACCCGCCCCAGCAAGGATCGCAACCTTCCTGCCCGCGTTCAGGATGTCGGCAGCAAGGCGCAGGCCTGTATCCTCCGGCACCTTGCTGCCGACTGTCATGCCGATACCCGTATGTGTTGACCCATGGGCCACTGGCGGGTCGGAATAGGGCAGTTCCTGCAGGTCATTGGGAACGATCACGACCGTCGGTGTGCGTCTGTCACGCGCAATGCGCACGGCCCGATCCAGCGCATGGCGTATCTGCGATGGCTCGGTTACAGTGACGATGTATTCACCTGCCACATCCTTGCACAGCGACTGCAGATCGATTTCCTGCTGGTAATTCGTGCCAATGGCCGTGCGGGCCTGCTGCCCCATGATCGCCACCACGCCGACATGATCAAGCCGGGCATCATAAAGCCCGTTCAGCAGATGAATGGCGCCGGGCCCCGATGTGGCAAAACACAGGCCGACCTGTCCGGTAAACTTGGCATGGGCCGTAGCCATGAACGCCGCCATTTCTTCATGCCGCACCTGAACATATTCAACGTGGCCCGCATCCACTTCGCGTTGCAGGGCCACGTCTATCCCGCCCGCCCCATCCCCCGGATAGCCATAGGCACGTTTCAGGCCCCATTCCTGAAGGCGTTTCCATAAGAATTCGCTGACATTCATCCTGCGGTCTCCATCTGGGTTCATTGGCGCGCATTGGGAACGCAAAAAGGGGATGTCTGGGATCATTGTGGCTGTACGGGCGACCTTTCATGTGCAGACGACGGGAATCCCGTCCCGTGTCCTTGCATATGAATGAATACTTCGCCTGCAGCCGCATCGTGTCTGGATAGTATGCGGACATACTACTGGCGGGTCATCATCCGATGACAGAGTTTTTTCCAGATACGACAGGGGGACCTGGACAGCCTGTGCCTGCATGTCCGCAACGGGCCATTATTGCCAGATGCCGGTCTGAACATATGATCGCGGTATGCGATGGTATTGATACGATGTTGCCTGTGCCAGTCCGAGGGGCCGGGGCATCACCACGAACGCGGTATCAATGGTGCAGTTCTGGTCGTCACGCGTTTTGCGAAACACCTGTCAGCTATTGCCCTTGCTTCCGCGTGCTCTAACCTTGCCGGGGAAAATATATCAGGCAGCATGCTGGTTGACGCCAGCCCCGGCAATGTGTGTTAGTTTCTGGTCGGCGGATTTTTCTTCCTCCAGCGTCTGCTGCAGGACGGTCGCGCAGTCCGGGCGGCCAAGCTGTCTGGCATAGGCGATCAGGCTGCCATAACGGGTTATTTCATAATGCTCGACAGCCTGGGCAGCCGAAAGCATGGCAGCGTCACAGACCTCGGGATCATCACAGTCACCGATCATCTCCTTCGCTTCACTCAGTATCCCGTCCATTGCCTGGCATGTCACGCCTTTTACAGGCTGGTCATGCATCTGGAATACCTGTTCCAGCCTGCGTACGTGGCCTTCCGTTTCTGTCAGGTGGTGCTGGAAGGCAGCCTTCAGTTCCGGGTCAGTGGCCTTTTCCGCCATTGTGGGCAGGTTTTTGACGATCTGGTTTTCGGCATAATAAATGTCCTGCAGGGTATGCACGAACAGGTCATCAAGGGTCTTTATCGGTTTCGAAAACAGGCTCATTGATTTTCTCCATTTTCCGGGGAGGCCGGTCGCCTGACCGCCAGGTGGCGCATCCGGCTTCCGGGGGACGCCAGCGTATTGCTGACGCCCCCGGTATCGTGCACGGTGTCAGGTGTTCTTATGGCTCTGCTGTCCAGCCTTGACGTGCTGTTCATGCGTGCCGCCGCGGGTGCTGGTGCCGTGTTCCCCCGCATCTTTCTCACCATGCGATGTGCCGGTGTTCTTGTGGCTCTGCTGTCCAGCCTTGACGTGCTGTTCATGCGTGCCACCACGGGTACCGGTGCTGTGTTCACCTGCGCCTTTTTCGCCATGTGACGTGCCGGTGTTCTTGTGGCTCTGTTCGCCGGCCTTGACGTGCTGTTCATGGCTGCCGCCCTGATTTGCCATTTTTCCATTCCTTTGTCTGATAGGGGACGATCGTTCATCCGACCGTCACATGCCAAACCGTCCGGCCCGAATGCAGTTTCAAAAATTCGGAGAAAAATATAATATTTATATAAATAAAAAACAGAAGACGTCTTTCTGATATTATATTAATCAATTCACGTTAAATGATTTTTTCCATAATTATTCCTGGTGCGCCAAGGCGGTTCAGGTCGGCGGCATGGCAATGCAGACGGATCTGTCTGCTGTTCCCACGGGCATGTGGCTGGAATACTGTCCGGGTATGTCACCAGTATGTACCTGCATGTCGTGGGCTTCTACCCCACGGTTCCCATGGGCCGTGCCAGTAGCGTGCCCGCAATATCAGGCCCGAAGACGGTTTTATGCAGAAATGCCAGTATTTACCTGATGGGTTCATCTGGTGCTGCCTTACATGCGGCAACCCTGTGAAATGACGGGTTCAGGATTTTAAGTATCCGTTTTCGTGCATGAAGGCGCAACCAGCGGCGTTTTGAGATCTTAAACCCTGCACAGATCCAGACAGAACCAGATACCCGCCGGAGCGATTTCCCATGACCCATGTGTCTGTCGCCGTGCCCTGTCGTCTCCAGATCAATGGCCGGGATTATGCCGCCGACCTGCCGCCATCCGTCACGCTGCTCGACCTGCTGCGGGAACGGCTTGACCTGACTGGCACGAAAAAGGGATGCGATCACGGGCAGTGTGGCGCATGCACCGTGCTGGTTGATGGAAAGCGCGTCAAAAGCTGCCTCATTCTGGCTGTCTCGATCCCGGATGCCACGGTCACGACCATCGAGGGAATTGGCCAGAACGGTCATCTGCACCCGATGCAGCAGGCGTTCATTGATGCGGACGCCTTTCAGTGCGGTTACTGCACGCCGGGGCAGATCATGTCAGCCATTGCATTGCTGGAGGAAGGACATATCCATTCCCGTGAAGAAATCCGCGAATTCATGAGCGGCAATCTGTGCCGCTGCGGTGCCTATAACGGGATTATCGACGCCATCGAACAGGTCGTGGCCCGACAGCGCCGCGATCAGGCGGGGGAAGCGGCATGAGACACTTTTCATATTCCCGTCCCGCCACGCTGGATGACGCCTGTCGCAGCATGGAGCACATGCGTTTCCTTGCGGGCGGGACGAACCTGATCGACCTCATGAAATCGGATGTCGAGCGTCCGGCCCATGTGGTTGACATCAAATCCCTGCCGATGCGCGAGATCGTGGAACGGTCCGATGGTGGCCTGCGTCTGGGCGCTCTTGTGACCAATGCCGATACGGCGGCCCATCCGCTTGTGGTGGCGCGCCATCCCCTGCTTGCCTCCGCCATTCTTGCCGGGGCCAGCCCGCAGATCCGCAACGTCGCCACCAATGGCGGCAACCTGAACCAGCGCACCCGCTGCCATTATTTTTATGATCCAGCCATGGCCTGCAACAAACGTTCGCCCGGCACGGGCTGCGCCGCGCGCGGGGGGCGCAACCGGATCATGGCGGTGCTGGGCACCAGTGATGCCTGTATCGCCACCTTTCCGTCGGACATGTGCATCGCCCTTGCCGCGCTCAATGCGACGGTCAACCTGCACGGGCCGGCTGGCGTGCGGGCGGTCAGCGTGCGGGACTACCACTGCCTGCCCGATGATACGCCATGGCGTGATACTGTCCTGCAACCGGGAGAAATCGTGACGTCCATCGACCTGCCGCCTGCGCCGTTCGGTCCGCATCACACCTACCTCAAGATCCGTGACCGGCTTTCCTTCGCCTTTGCCATCGTCTCGGTCGCGGTTGGCCTGCATATGGAAGATGGCCGGATCCGGCGGGGTGGTATTGCGCTGGGGGGAGTGGGAACAAAACCGTGGTGCGTGCCGGAAGCCGAGGCGCTGCTGGATGACAGGCCGCCTTCGCATTCGCTGTTCCGCGATATTGCCGAGCGGCTTGTGCACGGAGCGGTCGCGGACCGTGATAACGCCGCCAAGATCCGGCTGGCCCCGCGTGTAATCGAACGTGCGCTGTGGCAGGCCGCATCCGGCACGCCGCAATCCCAGACCGACAAGACCATCATGTGAAGGATACGCAGTCATGAACGTCATCTCCACGCAGATCGGGCAGCCCGTTCCCCGGATTGATGGTGTCGCGAAGGTCACCGGACAGGCGAAATATGCTGCCGAGCCACATCCGCCGGGCATGCTGTATGGCGTTATTGTCAACAGCCCCATTGCACGGGGGCGTATCGACACCATTCATGATGCCGCGGCGCGCGATGTTGCTGGCGTGGTGGACATCATGACCCACCTCAACCGGCCCCATACCGCATTGTTTGAAAAAGCCTATGTGGATGGTCTGGGCGTGCCCGGTGCGCCCTACCGCCCGCTGCATGATGGTACCATCCACTTCAATGGCCAGCCCGTTGCCGTTGTCTTTGCCGAAACATTCGAGGCCGCCCGTGAAGCGGCCATGCTGGTCAGGGTCGATTACGAGCGATGGCCGCACAATGCGGATTTCGATGTCGCCCTGCACCAGAAATACATGCCGTCCAGAACACGCAGCAATTACGTCCCGCCCAAACCCCGGGGCAACGCGGCCGAGGCGTATGCGCTGAGCGCGGTCAGGGTCGAGGGCCGCTATCATCTGGCGCCCGAACACCACAACCCGATGGAAATGCATGCCACGACCGTCATCATGGAGGATGATGGCACGTTCACGGTGTGGGACAAGACACAGGGCCCGCAGGCGGTGCAGGCCTATCTGGCATCTGCCCTGTCGCTTTCGAAAGATCAGGTCCGGGTGCGCAACCCGTATGTGGGCGGGGCATTCGGTTCCGGGCTGCGGGCGCTCCATAATGTCTTTCTTGCCACGCTGGGTGCGAAAATGCTGCGGCGTCCGGTGCGTGTGACCCTGACGCGGCCACAGATGTTCACCCATGTATTCCGCCCCGAAGCCGTCATGGATATTGCCCTTGGGGCCTGCCGGGACGGGACGCTGCAGTCCATGATTGTCGAAGGCGTTACCGATACCTCGCGCTTTGAGCACAACATGGAAAACATCGTCATATGGGGGCTGATCAATTACAGATGCCCCAACGCCATGGCGGATTACAGGATTGCCCCCCGTGACACCTATACATCAAGCGACATGCGGGCACCGGGGGCGGCAACCGGCGTCAACCTGCTGGAAATGGCCATTGATGAAATGGCCTATGCCTGCGGCATGGACCCCTTGGCATTCCGCCTGCACAACTATTCCGATATCGATGCCATGCATGACATGCCCCTGACCAGCAAGGCGCTGCGTGAAGCGATGGTGCAGGGCGCGCAGCATTTTGGCTGGCATGACCGTACAATGGCGCCCGGCAGCATGCGTGATGGACGGGAACGGATCGGCTGGGGCATGGCGACGGGCATATGGGATGCCATGTTCTCCCCCACCTCAGCCCGTGCGCGGCTGGGTCGGGACGGGCGGCTGCATATCGCCACGGCGGCGTCCGATATCGGCACCGGGACCTACACCATTCTGGCGCAGACCGCGGCGGAGGCGTTCGGTATGCCCCTTGACCGGATCGATATCGAACTGGGGGATTCCACCCTGCCGGAGTGTCCGACAGAAGGCGGGTCATGGACGGCGGCATCGGCTGGGGCTGCTGTCTGGCTTGCCTGCGACAGCCTGCGCGCCAGACTGTTCACCGCACTTGCCGGAAGCGCGAATGCGCCCCCCTGGGTGAAGCAGGGCGACATGACACTGTCCGGCGGTGCCCTGCATGGCGTGAATGGAAATGACGCGGACTGTCTATCCCTGACCGATGCGCTGTCCCTGCTGGGGCTGGACGGACTTGAAGCCGAAGAAGCGGCGAAACCGGGACTGCGGGGAAAGATCAGCCAGATGCGCAAGGCCCGTTTCACGCACAGTGCGGTTTTCTGTGAAGTGCGCGTGGATCACGATCTGGGCACCATACGCGTGACCCGCCTGGTCAATGCGGTTGCCGCCGGCCGGATCATGAACCCGAAAACCGCGGCAAGCCAGATACGCGGCGCAATGGTGATGGCGACCGGCATGGCGTTACATGAGGAGTCCCTGATGGACGAGCGTGTCGGCCGGTTCATGAACCACAATTTTGCCGAGTATCATATTCCCGCCCATGCCGATATTCCGGACATGGACGTACTGTTCATGGATGAACATGATGACGAGGTCAGCCCGCTGGGGGTGAAGGGTGTAGGTGAAATCGGCATGTGTGGAACGGCGGCTGCCATCGCCAATGCCATTTTTCATGCAACCGGCCAGCGGCACCGCAACCTGCCCATCATGCCCGGCGCATGAAGCCGCAATCCGCATGACGGAGGCGTTGACATGAGTCTGGAGCAGTTTCTTCACGGCGGCAGGTGGCTTCATGTCTGTGTTGACATGCAGAACATGTTCCGCATGAAAACGCCATGGCACGCGCCCTGGCTGGCTCATATCCTGCCCAATGTCGTCGCAATTGTCAGACAGTATCCGGACAACACCGTTTTTACACGTTTCATCCCGCCGCGACACGCTGCCGACGCACCGGGGGCGTGGCGGGCATATTACGAACACTGGCACCAGATGACGCGTGCTGAACTTGACCCTGCCCTTGTCGAACTTGTGCCGGAATTATCCGCGCTTGCGTCACCTGGTACCGTATTTGACAAAAGCAGTTATTCCGCATGGCGGTCACCGGCATTCCGTGACCATGTCCGGCGCTATGATCCGGTATCCATTGTCCTGACGGGGGGCGAGACGGATGTCTGTGTCCTGTTTACCGCGCTGGAGGCGCTGGACCGGGGGTACCGCACAGTCATCGTGTCTGACGCCGTTTATAGTTCGGTCGATGAAACCCATGATTCAACAATCGATTTTTATGCAAAAAGGTTTACCAACCAGCTTCTGACCGTCTCGGCAAAGGAACTGGGCCGCCAGATAACCGGGGCAGGTGGATAAGGCAGATATGGCAGGACGGGGTCATGGCACCTGACAATGTACTGCTGATACGCCACGCGGAAAACCTGATGAACATCTTCATGAAACCGGGATCGACGGAAATGGTCGGGATGATCCTTATTTGTTAAGCCGGCGGGGCTGGTGGCGGGCATAGGGGCTGGCCTCGTGCCCATCCTGGAACCCGAAGTCCTGATCAGGAGCCCGGACAAGGCCGGTGCGAAAGCCCTGCTGCATGATGAACTGCACTGTGGGCTGGATGCGCTGCCCGGTGACCATCAGGTGATGATCAAGGTCTCGATCCCTGAAAAGGTCGACCTTTACCTTGATCTGATCAGACACCCCGGCGTGCAGCGCGTGGTGGCGCTGTCGGGTGGTTTTACCCGCGCGATGAAGCGTGCGGGCATCTGGCGAAGAACCCACGGCATGATTGCCAGCTTCTCGTGCGCGTTGCTCGAAGACCTGCGCTATAGGCATGAAAAAAGGCTTCCGGATCATATCGGACGCCGTTTTCTGTCTGAAATCCCTCAGGGTGACGGATTGGTGGAAACCTTGCCGCCCTGCGGCAGGGTACGCGCGCCCAGATCACGCAGGGGCCAGCCCGCCAGCAGGTGGGATTCAAGATCTTCCAGCGAAACCCCTTTTGTTTCCGGCACATAAAATAACGTGATGGCGATAAACAGGGCGTTCATGCCAGAAAACAGCCAGAATGTATGGGCTTCCCCCAAAGTATCGAGCACGCTGAGGAATGTATTGCTGACCGCCCAGTTGGTTGCCCAGTTGGTAAAGGTAGAACAGACAATGCCAAAGTCACGACCCCGCAGGGGCTGGATTTCAGCGCATAATGTCCAGACCAGTGGCCCGGCGCCAATGGCAAACCCCAGCACGAACACCAGCAACGACCCCACCATGGCAATCTGGGCCACAGTGTCATGGCCGCCGTATTCAACCAGGCCACCCGCCAGCAGCATGCTGCCCGTCATGATGGCGCAGCTGAGCAGCAGGAGCGGCCGACGGCCCCAGCGGTCAACCGTCACGATCGCGACACAGGTGGCGACAAGGTTGATCAGACCGATCAGCGCCGTGGCCCAGCCAGCGGCGGACGCGCCAAAATTGGCTGCCTGAAAGACCTTGGGCGCATAATACATCAGTACATTGATGCCGGTCAGCTGCTGCATGACCTGCAGCACGATACCCAGCCCGACCGAGCGCCGGAAATTGGCATTATGGCGGAAAAACGTAAATCCCTCCGACCGGCCCCGGGTCAGTTCCGTTGCAATATCGGATATTTCCCGGTCGGCCTGCTGCGGGGTGGCGCGCAGGTAGCGCATCACCTTGCGCGCGCGCAGCCGTTCACCGCGCATCATAAGCCAGCGCGGGCTGTCAGGCAGGAACAGACAGCCGATCAGGAAGACCGTGGCAGGCACCGTCATGAGCCCCAGCATCCACCGCCAGTGCGCGCCATTCGCCAGCACGCCATCGGTAACATAAGACAGGAAAATGCCCCCCGTCATCATCAACTGGTAACACGCGATCATGGAGCCACGCTGCGCCACGGCGGAGACTTCGGATATGTAGAGGGGCGCCGTAAAGGCCGCGATCCCGACCGCGAAACCAAGGAAAATCCGGCCGAGAATGAGCATGGCAACGGAGGGGGCAAGCGCACTGATCAAGGACCCGGCAAGAAACAGGATGGATGACCCCAGCAATGCACGCCGCCGGCCAAAACGGAACGAGATCGTCCCCGCAATCAGCGATCCCACCGCCGCCGCCGCCATCATGGAGGAGACAATCCATTCCTGCGTGCGCGGTGATGCATCGAAATCCGTTCCGATAAAACGCAGCGCGCCCGCAATCACCCCGGTATCCAGCCCGAACATGAGACCGGCAAGTGCCGCCAGCACCCCCACGACCATGGCATGCCCCGGTGTGGCGACCTCGGGGGGGACTGCCTGGTTCTGTCCGGGCGCATGCGCCATGTCACGGGTCAACAGATCGTCTTCAGGCATTACGGAGTACCTTCTCGTTATTATTTATTGAAATACGCCTGTCCGGCTACATGATTTTCGTGGAAGCTACGGGATGATCCGGCCCGTTCGTGATAAAGGAGCAGGCCATTACAGACGCTGGTATGACTGCATCAATGCATATATTGCCCCGTGTAGGACAATAGATATGAAGCCGGTCGCCAACATTTTTCTGTGACCCGGATATCTAATATTTTTATATAAATAGAAGAAAATCCTGATAATGGCGGCAGGGTGCTGTCAGTCGCCACCCCAGCATTCCTCATGGTCGGTATGCCGGGCGAAAAATCCGGACCGTAATGGTAGACGTGGCATGTCATGTGCCTTGCGCATCTCAGAAATAAGTAACGGAATCGGTATTGAAAAAAGAATCGGTCGCGGTATGGAATCGATTCTCCCGACGTATTTCATGTTTACATATAATATATTCGAAAACCATAAAAATGTATTCGATTCCTATCTTGTGTTATTTTATGAAATCGTGATTTTGCACATATTTTTGTGTGCGGCGGCTGTATCCGTGCCTGTTTCAGGGCGTCCGGCCAGTCTGTGTGGCTGTGCATTCGCCCCCCTGTTTCCTGCTGTGAAATGGCAGAAAACCGTATGTTTTTGAAGATTGACATATCTTGTCACATTCCCATGACAGCATACGGAAAATGTATGGCCATACACGGAAAGAATAAATGCGTATCGAGAACTCGTGAATGAACGAGGGTGGCATTGGGGCGGGATTGGGACTTCAATGCAGGAACTGCCGCGCCAGACATGACGCACTGTTCCATATCAATAAACCGCATGACTCAATTAATTACATCCGGCCTGCGGGTTATACTGGATAGATGTCGGCGCATCGGTCCCTGTACTGTCATGGATGGCAGCAGGGTAATGGATCTCGGCACAGGTATGTAACGTACGTGGCATGCAGGCATGACCGGATGAATGTCTTCCCTTCATGCAGTTCCATGTAACGCCCGTAGCGAACAGAGCTGGCCGTGACAACGGAGGACGGTTTTCATGCGTTCATTATTTCCCTGTCCCGTATGGGCACCCGATGGTGCAGGAAATGCACGGGCGGATATGGATACCCTCTGCATCAATACAATCCGCACACTGGCTATGGATGCGGTGCAGAAAGCCAATTCGGGCCACCCGGGCACACCCATGGCGCTGGCCCCGCCAGCTTATGCCCTGTGGCGCGAAGTCCTGAATTACGATCCCGCCAATCCGCTATGGCCCAATCGTGACCGTTTCGTGCTGTCGATCGGCCATGCCTCCATGCTGCTATATGCGCTGATCTACCTGTCCGGTATCCGTGATGTGAAGGATGGACACGTGCTGGCGGACAGGCCTGCGCTCACGCTTGCGGATATCGAGCAGTTTCGCCAGCTGAACTCCCGCACACCCGGCCACCCGGAATACGGGCATACCGCAGGTGTCGAGACCACGACCGGCCCGCTGGGGCAGGGGTGTGGCAACTCGGTCGGCATGGCCATTGCGCAGAAATGGCTGGCCGTGCATTTCAATAAACCCGGCTTCGACCTGTTCACCTATCATACCTATACGTTCTGTGGTGATGGCGACAACATGGAAGGCGTGTCGAGTGAAGCGGCCTCCATCGCGGGACATCTGAAGCTGGGTAACCTGACATGGATCTATGACAGCAATCATATCTCCATCGAGGGCAATACCCGGATCGCCTTTACCGAAAGCGTGCACAGGCGCTTCGAGGCCTATGACTGGCATGTGCTGGAACTCAAGGATGCCAATGACACGGGCGATTTCCGCCGCCTGCTGGCTGAAGCAAAGGCCGAAACGTCACGGCCCACGCTGATCATTGTCCATTCCATCATCGGCTGGGGCGCGCCGCACAAGGCGGGCACGGCGGCAGCGCATGGCTCCCCGCTGGGTGTCGAGGAAATCCGCGAGACCAAGAAGTTCTATGGCTGGCCGGAAGACAGAAGCTTCTACGTGCCCGATGGCGTGCCTGAACATATGCAGCAGGGTATTGCCACGCGTGGGGCCGCCGCCAGTGCGGCGTGGTACGACATGCTGGCCCGCTATCGCACGGCGCATGCCGACCTTGCGGCGGAACTTGACCTGATTCTGGCGGGAAAGCTGCCCGAAGGCTGGGATCGCCAGATCAGCGATTTCCCTGCCGATGCGAAGGGACTGGCCTCCCGCGCCAGTTCCGCGACCGTGCTCAATCAGGTCGCGGCCAGCTATCCGTGGATGATCGGCGGGTCGGCCGACCTGTCCCCATCCACCAAGACACACCTGACATTTGACGGCGCGGGTGATTTCCAGCCTCCGCAATGGGGCGGCACCTATGGTGGGCGCAACCTGCACTTTGGCGTGCGCGAACATGCGATGGGGTCGATCTGCAACGGGCTGGCGCTGTCTTACATACGGCCCTACTGCTCCGGCTTCTTCATCTTTTCCGATTACATGAAGCCCCCCATCCGCCTTGCAGCACTTATGAAGCTGCCTGTGCTGTATATCTTCACCCATGATTCCATCGGGGTGGGGGAAGATGGTCCAACCCACCAGCCCATCGAGCAGCTGGCCCAGCTTCGCGCGACACCGGGAGTGACGCTGATCCGTCCGGCAGATGCCAATGAGGTCGCACAGGCCTGGCGCACCCTTGTCCCGCTGGCTGATCGCCCCACCGTCTTGGTGCTGACGCGCCAGAACCTGCCGACCATCTGCCGCAAGACCTATGCGCCAGCTACAGGTCTGGCAAAGGGTGCCTACGTGCTGGCCGACAGCAGCGCCGGCACACCCGATATCATCCTTATGGCGACCGGCAGCGAGGTCGGGCTGATCGTGAAGGCTTTCGATCAGCTGAAAGCTGAAGGGGTCAGGGCCCGCATCGTTTCCATGCCGTCATGGGACCTGTTCGAAGCCCAGCCACAGTCCTACCGCGACAGCGTGCTGCCGCCCGACGTCACCGCGCGCGTGGCGGTGGAACAGGCCGCGCGCCTCGGGTGGGAACGGTATGTCGGCCTGCGGGGAACGACCATCGTGATGCATACTTTCGGCGCGTCCGCCCCGGCGGGCGAACTGGAGGTCAAATTCGGCTTCACGGTGGACGCTGTCCTGGCTGCAGCGCGCAGGCAGCTTGCCGCGCGCTGATCGCACCACACCACGCATCACCGCGACGCGACAGCCGCCACGTGCCCTGCCGGGCGGCAGTCCGGTCCGCAATATAATGAAGGAAACACGCCATGACCGCGTATGACGCCGGTACCAGTGAAGCCGCCAACCCGTTAAAGCAGTTGGCCCGCTATGGTCAGTCCCCATGGCTGGATTTCATCCAGCGGTCCTATACCGAAAGTGGCCAGCTGAAAAAGCTGGTGGATGAGGACGGGCTGAAGGGTGTCACCTCCAACCCGTCCATCTTCCAGAAAGCCATGGGTCACGGCACCGATTACGATCCGCAGATCCGCCAGATCCTTGAACACCAGATCGTTGATGCCGGAACCCTGTACGAGACGCTTGCAATCCGTGATATCCGGGCCGCGGCGAAGGTGCTGCAGCCGGTTTATGAACAGACCGCGAAGGTCGATGGATATGTCAGTCTTGAGGTCTCGCCCTATCTGGCGCGTGACACCGGCGCCACCATCGCGGAAGCGCGGCGGCTGTGGCTTGCGGTGGGCGCGCCCAACCTCATGATCAAGATCCCCGGAACGGATGAAGGCGCACCCGCCGTGCAGGCTGCCATCGCCGCGGGGATCAATGTCAATGTCACGCTGCTGTTCTCGCTGAATGCGTACGCGAAGGTGGTGGAAGCCTATATCGCCGGGCTGGAAGACCGCCTTGCACGTGGGGAGAGTGTAAAGGGGATTGCAAGCGTCGCGTCCTTTTTCGTCAGCCGTATCGACGTGAAGATTGATGGGGAGATCGACGACCGCGTGGCGAAGGGTGACAGAAATGCCGCCGCCCTGAAGGCGCTGCGCGGCAAGGTGGCCATCGCCAATGCCAAGCAGGCCTATGAATACTGGCAGGGCGTGGTGAAAAGCCCGCGTTGGCAGAAACTGGCGCAGGCGGGCGCCATGCCCCAGCGCCTGCTGTGGGCCAGCACCAGCACGAAGGACAAGGCGTTTAGCGACGTGCTGTATGTCGACGGCCTGATCGGCCCCGAGACGGTCAATACCATTCCCCCCGCCACCTTCGATGATTTCCGCGATCACGGCAGGGTTGCACCGACACTGACGCAGGACGTGGCGGATGCAAACAGGGTCATAAGCGAAGCCCGCCGCCTTGGCCTTGATCTGGATGGCGTGACCCGGACCCTTGTGGACGAAGGGGTACGCGGTTTCGAGGACGCATTTGATGCCCTGCTCGGCTCGATCGCGGCCAAGCAGGCGGCGTTCCTGGGCCAGAAGGTGACGTCCACCATCCTCAACCTGCCTGCCGACCTTGAGAAGGCCGTTACGGATGAACTCGAGACATGGCGCAAGGCTGGAGATGTACGGCGCCTGTGGGCAAGGGACGCCACGCTGTGGACCGGCCATGACGAGGCCAGATGGCTGAAATGGCTGAGCATTGTCGATGATCAACTGCTTGACCTGTCAAAGTTCGAGGAATTCCAGGCTGAGGTGAAGGCGCGTGGCTTCCGCGATGCGCTGCTGCTGGGCATGGGTGGTTCCAGCCTTGGCCCGGAAGTCCTGTCGGTGACATTCGGCAGGCATGAAGGATTCCCGCACCTGTATGTGCTCGACAGCACCGACCCGCAGCAGATCCGGGATTTTCAGGACAGGATCGACATCAGCAGGACGCTGTTCATCGTCTCGTCCAAATCCGGCGGCACGCTGGAGCCGAACATCCTCAAGGCCTATTTCTTCGATCAGGCGAAAAAGGTGCTGGGCGACAAGGCCGGCTCGCACTTTATCACCGTGACCGATCCGGGTTCGCACATGGAAGACGTGGCGAAGAAGGACGGGTTCTGGAAAATCTTCTACGGCAATAAACAGATCGGTGG
Organism: Komagataeibacter oboediens; assembly: GCF_018491655.1. Classification (NCBI taxonomy): domain Bacteria; kingdom Pseudomonadati; phylum Pseudomonadota; class Alphaproteobacteria; order Acetobacterales; family Acetobacteraceae; genus Komagataeibacter; species Komagataeibacter oboediens. Next base: position 29,333 of record NZ_JABLUU010000023.1, read on the forward strand.
CCGGTATTCCGTGCTGTCCGATTTTGGCATGGTGCCTGCGGCCGTCGCCGGCCTGCCGCTGAAGCGGCTGCTGGATGCAGCCCTGCGGGGGGAGAAATCGTGCGCAGCCTCCGTCCCGCCCGCGCAGAACCCCGGCGTGGTGCTGGGGGCCGTGCTGGGTGTTGCCGCGCGGTCATTTGGCCGGGACAAGGTGACGCTGCTGGCATCGCCCGCGATATACGACATGGGTGCGTGGCTGGAACAGCTTCTGGCGGAATCAACGGGCAAGGATGGCCGCGGCCTGATTCCCATCGACGGAGAAACCGCCGGACCAGCTTCGGTGTATGGCAGGGACCGTGTGTTCATCTATCTGCGCCTGAGCGAAAAACCGTGTGAGAAGCAGGACGCCGCTTTCAGGAAGCTGATCGCAGCAGGCGAGCCGGTCGTGACGATCGAACTGCATGACCGCTACCAGATTGCCGAGGAATTCTTCCGCTGGGAATTCGCGACCGCCGTCGCCGGGTCGATCATTGGCATCAACGCCTTCAACCAGCCTGATGTCGAGGCATCAAAGATCGAGACAAAAAAGATCACCACTGCCTATAACGAAACCGGCAGGCTGCCGCCGTATGAACCCTTTGCAAAAGACGGCACGTTTGCATTTTATGCCGATCCGAAAAATGCTGCGGCGCTGAAGTCGGGCGGCACGGCAGAAGGTATCCTGAAGGCCCATTTCGCCCGTGGGAAGGCTGGCGATTACGTCGCCCTGCTGGCCTATATCGACCGTGATACGGCCACGCGTGAATGGCTCCAGTCAGTAAGGCTGTCCGTGCGCGACGGGCTGAAACTGGCCACGGCGGCTGAATTCGGGCCGCGTTTCCAGCATTCCACAGGCCAGGCGTACAAAGGCGGCCCCAACACCGGCGTGTTCCTGCAGATTACCTGTGATGACGCGGTGAACCTGCCGGTGCCGGGGGAAAAATATACCTTCAGCATCGTCAAGGAAGCACAGGCCCGTGGTGATCTGGAAGTACTGGGCGAACGTGGCCGCCGCGTGCTGCGTGTGCATATCCATGGCGATCTGAAATCCGGCCTTGAAAAACTGGCGCAGGCCATCAGCCGCGCACTCTGATCGCACACCACATCAACCCCCGTCATGGTCATTACAATGGCGGGGCCATTTTTTTACCAGCCCGAACGTGGGCTGAAGTACGGGGCATGCCCCGCCACGGGAGAAACAGGAATCATGCAGATTGGTATAGTGGGTCTGGGCAAGATGGGGGGCAACATTGCCATCCGCCTGACACGTCACGGGCACGATGTAGTGCTGTATGACCGCACGCCCACCGTTATGACCAGGGTCGCGGAACAGGCCAAGGCTGGAAAGACCATCGTGTCATCCGGGCTGAAGGACATGGTGTCAAAACTGACGGCGCAGCGTCGGATCATCTGGCTCATGCTGCCCGCAGGCCCCGTGACGGAAGGGGCGGTAAAGGAACTCGGCGCCCTGCTGGGCCGCGGAGATATCCTGATCGATGGTGGTAATTCGTTCTACAAGGACGATATCCGCCGTGCCGCGGAACTGACGAAAAAGGGCATCCATTACGTCGATGTCGGCACGTCGGGTGGCGTGTGGGGACTGGAGCGCGGGTACTGCATGATGTACGGCGGCACGAAGGACGCCACCGACCATATCGACCCGATCCTGTCGGCCCTGGCACCGGGAATTGGCAGCATCCCGCGTACGCCAAACCGTGACAGACCCGGCTTTGACCCGCGTGCCGAACAGGGTTACCTGCATTGCGGGCCGTCGGGTTCGGGCCATTTCGTGAAGATGGTCCATAATGGAATCGAATACGGCATCATGCAGGCCTTTGCCGAGGGCTTCCATGTCATGAAGTCCAAGAACTCGACCGACCTGCCCGAAGATCAGCGTTTTGAGCTGAACATGGCCGATATTGCCGAAGTCTGGCGTCGTGGCAGCGTGGTGTCGTCGTGGCTGCTGGACCTGTCGGCAAGCGCGCTTGCGGGCAACCCCGACCTGTCGAATTACAAGGGTGATGTGGCGGATTCCGGCGAGGGCCGCTGGACCATCGAGGCCGCGATTGAAGAGGCCGTGCCCGTCCCGGTCATGACCGAGGCCCTGTTCACGCGCTTCCGTTCGCGCACGGGCAACAACTTTGCCGAAAAGATGCTGTCCGCCATGCGTTTCGGCTTTGGTGGCCATATCGAAGGCACGAACAACTGATGTCGCACGGCTGATGACGCACCCGGCCGCCACTGATCACGTTGGCACGCAACGACCACGGGCGGGCGGCCCGGGTTTTACACGCTGGAAAAGTTCAGGGAGAAGCAAGATGGAGAGCATTGTCGCATCCGCGTCCTCGCAGATTGACGATACGCGACATGAAAACGTGCCGCGTCGCGGGCCACCGGGGGTATTTGTCATATTCGGTGGGGGCGGGGATCTGACGCACCGCCTTCTTGTGCCGGCACTTTACAACCTTGCCAGCGCGGGGCTGCTGGACAGCCATTTCTCCATCATTGTGGTGGACCGGGCCGATGTATCGGCGGACGACCTGCGCCAGAGCTTCCATGAGTCACTGGAAAACTTCGTCACCAGCCGCGGGACCGAAGCCGTCAGCCTGCATGATGATGTGTGGACGCGCCTGTCCTCCAGCATTGATTACGTGCGCGGTTCGTTCGAGGACGCGGCGACATACGATACCCTTGCCGGGAAAATTGGCAGCCAGAACTGTATTTTCTACCTTGCGGTGGCCGCCCGTTTCTTTGGCACAATTGTCGACCAGCTTGGCGTGTCCGGCCTTGCAAAGGAAAGCGGGAAGGTCTTCCGCCGCGTCATCATCGAAAAACCCTTTGGCAGTGACCTCGCCTCCGCCATTGCGCTGAACGAACGCCTGCTGCGCACGCTTGATGAAAGCCAGATCTACCGGATTGACCATTATCTGGGCAAGGAAACGGTGCAGAACATCCTTGCCCTGCGTTTTTCCAACGGTTTTTTCGAACCTTTGTGGAACCGCGACAATATTGACCATGTCCAGATCACCGCAGCCGAAACGGTGGGCGTGGAGCAGCGTGCGCGGTTTTATGAAAGCACGGGCGCCGTGCGCGACATGGTGCCCAACCATGTCATGCAACTGCTGGCCATGACGGCGATGGAAGCGCCCATTTCGTTTGATGCCGATGCCGTGCGTGATGAAAAGACCAAGGTGCTCAAGGCCATCCATACCGTGCAGCACCATGACGTGGTGCGCGGACAGTACGCGGCAGGCAGCATAAAGGAACAGCCCGTGGTCGGGTATCGTGATGAACCCGGCGTGGATCCCCATTCCCATACCGAAACCTATGTCGCGATGAAACTTATGATCGATAACTGGCGCTGGGCCGGGGTGCCGTTCTATGTGCGCACGGGCAAGCGTCTGGCTGCGCGGAAGACGGAAATCGCGGTGCATTTCAAGTCAGCGCCCTATGCCCTGTTCCGCGATACGCCGGTGGACAGGCTGACACCCAACATCATGTTGCTGCATATCCAGCCAACCGAAGGGGTGACACTCCAGTTTTCCGCCAAGATCCCCGGCCCCACGGTGCATCTGGGCGGTGTGCGCATGAAGTTCGATTATTCCGAGTGGTTTCACGAAGGGCCGAGCACCGGTTACGAAACGCTGCTGTACGACTGCATGATCGGGGATGCGACGCTGTTCCAGCGCGCGGATAATATCGAGGCCGGATGGCGCGTGGTCCAGCCCGTTCTGGAGTGGATGCACGCCCCCGCCGGGCTGGATTTTTACGCCGCCGGCAGCGAGGGGCCAAAGGCCGCCGATGACCTTCTGGCCCGCGACCACCGCCACTGGCTGAAAATCGGGTCCTGACGCGCACCCCAGGAAACGGACTGAAAAATGACACCCACAGGAGGGCACCCACGTGTCTGAACCCGAAATACGTCTT
>NZ_JABLUU010000024.1:0-31587 GCF_018491655.1 Komagataeibacter oboediens
CCGAGACCCACCCCTGCAGCGCGGGATCGATCCTGACCGACCCCACGAAGGCCATGAGGACAACGCCAAGCACTACCGGCACCCAGACCGGCACACGGTCAAGCCCCGTGCGCGCCAGCAGGTCGGTGACCTTCCCCGTCGTGAACCACGTTCCGTACATCGTCAGCTATGCCGCTACCCTACACTACGGATACCCGCCCCACGCCCGTCCACGGCCGTGTGGCCATGGCGGATGGACGGGTACCCACGCATGTTCCGGAAAAGCGAATGACCGCCCCGGAAATAAACACTGTTTAGTTCAAACCTTAGGAATTAATGCCTGATACCCTGGACATATCCTGAAAAATATCGACACATGTTCATTTGCAACCGCTTGCCCCAACATGATGTCGCGTCAGGCCAATGCGAACGGTGTTAATTTTACATTAAGCATGTGTCAAGGCGTACCCATCATTCCGGGTAGGTTTTTCCATTTCCCATAGACACGCCAGGACAACCAGACATGACCCGGAAAGTGGATGATCCCTGACCGCCCGGCATGTCTGACGCAATATTTCCATTACATTTCTGTTTAAATATCAGCGTTATATTTGCACAACCTGATTATGCCGAATCAGGCATGACTGCATGTTATCCACCCATCTGGATCATGGCCTGCGTGTATCCGTTTTGCTTGACGGTTTTTGTCGCATTTTTATATGAACGACGTTCATTATGCCTGCGAAACGCCCGCGCATGTCCGCCCGGTAACAGTAGTACGGTATTTCCATTCCCCTGCGCGGGGCATGGAGGGAAGAAAGAAACGGATGAACGCCCCTTCGCCCACAACAAAAAATGGCCCCTATCACAAGGGCCATGTTGCAGAAGACCTGATACGCATGGCCCGACACCTGCTGGACAGGGAAACGGTCGAATCCGTGTCCGTGCGCCGCCTGACGCGGGAAGTCGGCGTGACGCCAGCAAATTTCTACAATTATTTTTCCAGCATCAATGACCTGCTGCTGACGATTGCCGCCGAGGCATTCAGGGAATGCACCCGGCAGCTCCGCTATTTCCATCGCAACGCAACAACACGCACGGATGCGCTGAAGGCGTCACTGGTGGAATATACAGGCTTCGCGCAGCGTCATCCGCAGACATTCCGCATCATGTTCGGCTATGTACCCAACGCCATTTCACACCGGATCTATCACGCCGCGGCAATGCAGGCCTTTGCCGCCCTGCTGGAGATCATATACGGCCGGAACATGCTCCACCTTCATGATATTGAAGGCACCAGGAAACGGGCCCGTATCGGATATGGCCTGTGCGCCATGGGGCATGGACTGGCGATGATGCTGGCCGACGGCCAGCTGCCGTTTGACAACAAACCGGGACAGAGCCCGCAGCAGATGATCGAAGGCATAGTGGATGCCTTCATTCACAATGAACTGTACCATGCCCTGACCCGGCCGGCAGATGACCCGGCGCAGGGGCAGATGCCCCTACCCCCTTGATTGCAGGGAAATCCTGGACTTTAAAATGCAGGTTAAGGGTTTCTACCATAATGCAGTGGGGGAGAGGCAGGGAGCACAGGAATCTTACGTCAGATCATGTATATGAAACCATCTTTCTGTCGCCGTTATTTAAGGTCATAATCGTCAGGCATCACATTTCCAACAGAAGGATGGTTCCCCCGCCATCTTTCACCATATGTTTCCCTACCCGATCCCCGCCATGCCCATAAGGATGACGTCCCATTTCAAGAGCCTACCATAAAGGAAATGTTGCCGAGGACCTGCGGATTGCAACCGTCAGGATACTGGACACCGAACGGCTGGAAGATCTGTCAGTACGTCGCCTGGCGCGGGAGGTGAAGGTTGCGCCTGCAAATTTCTATAATCATTACGGAAGCCTGAACGACCTGCTGCTGGAAATTGCCGCAGATTATTTCGAGGTTTTCCGCGAACAGGCCGCCCATATCAGCCGCACCTCGGCAACCCGGACCGAAGCGCTGAAGCGGACGGTCCTGTATTTCGTGGACTTCGCACGGCTCCGCCCGCAGCTTTATCGGTTGATGTTCGGCTACATACCCGATGCCTATACCTACCCCCGTTACCGACTGACCGCGAGTGCGGCGTTCGAGGACCTCATGGAACTGATGTACGGCTACAGGGTCTTCACCAGCCGTGATGATTTTGGTCCCGGGGACATGGCAACACTGGGAAGCAAGGTGCAGATCGGATACGGGATGTACGCCATGCTCTGCGGCCTTTCCAACCTGTTCATCGCCAACCCCGTCGAAGGCCCGTTTTCCAAAACGGACAATCCGCGCGAAAGCATCGCGACCTTCCTCACTGGCATTCTTGATGCCTTCATAAGGGGGGACCTGCCAAAGGTGCTCGGGGCCAAACCCTGATCCCCGGCGACCCTTTTCGCCACGGGGGCAAAGCCGTTCCCTGCTGCCTTCACATGAGAACCATGAAGCATGTGCCGGGACTGCCGCATCATGGCTCCGGTATTTCACCCCTTCCCTGTCGGCATGCGCTTGCACATACCGCGCGAACAGGGCAACACACGCCCCTCCATTCCCCCGCCCCGCGCCGTTCATCTCGTTAACTGTCCAGTCATGACTATTTTCATTCCGGCCTTTCATGCAAGCTGTTTTTTGCTTATCAAGGGCGGGTTCGTGGAGAGAAGGAAAGAATTTTTCTGTCATGGTTCCGGCTCCTTCCCCTTCCCCCTCCGTGCAGAAGCAAACGATTGCACAAACGGGACTGACCAGACTGCAAACCTGGCTCTTTGCCTTTCCTGCACTCCCTGCCGCTTTCATCATCCTGCCGATGAATATTTTCATCCCGGCCTTTTACGCCAGCCATACGGCCGTGACCCTGCTGCAGATCGGGACAGCCACATCATTATGCCGTGTCATTGATGCCCTGCTGGACCCGGCCATCGGTTTTCTGTCCGACCGTTCCCGCACCCGTTTCAATGGACGGGGGACGTGGGGGATCGCCAGTGGCGTCATCTGCTGCGTTGCCCTGTTTTTCCTGTTCCAGCCTTCGTCACATGCGACCATCCTGTACTATGGGGTCTGGGCGTTTGTCCTGTATTTTGGCTATTCCCTGTTTGAAATCCCCCGTAGCGCATGGAGCGCGGAACTCGGGCCAACCCCGCCTTTGCGAACGCGCATCAATGCAGCAATCGGCCTGTTTACCGTTGCGGGCAGCCTGATCTTCTGGCTGGTGCCTGTCACCCTGTTCCAGTTTTACGGCACGACGGGTTTCACGCAGGGAACGCTGCGCGTCATTGTCTGGCTGTATGCAGTACTGATGCTGCCCGCTGTTATATGCATCATGCGGTATGTTCCCGACAGGCCATCCGCGCGCACCATTGCCCCGACCCTGCGTGACCTGGCGCGATCCCTGAAACAGAACCGTCCCCTTGCCCTGTATTTCCTCGCCATCGCCCTGTGGGGCGTGGGACAGGGCATATGGTTTTCCACGACGTTTCTTTTCCTGAATGACTACCTGCGCGTGGGCAGCGTGTTCCCGCTCATCATGATCGTGTTTTTCCTGTCCACCATCGTGGCCATTCCGTTATGGGGTCGGGCAGAACGGCGGATGGAACGTCATGCGCTGTGGGCCATCAGCATGATCCTGTCGGCACTGACACGGCCGCTTGCCCTGCTGCCTGCGCCGGGCATGCACAGCCTGCCCTTCATCATGCTGCTGACAGCGGCGGGCGGCGCGTTATCCGCCCCCGCCAATTTCATGCCATATGCCATACTGGCGGATGTCATAGACTATGACATCTGGAAAACAGGGACCAGCAAGTCCAGCACCCTTTACGCGCTCAATACACTCATCACGAAAACGGCCCTGGCGATGGGCAGCGGCGCGGGTTTCATCATTCTGGGCTGGGTCCATTATCATGCGGGACAGGCAAATCACGGCCCTCCGCTGACGGGACTGTTGCTGTGCTATACTGTCATATGCAGCATTCCCCAGTTAATCGCGGCCATGATCATTTTTTATTTCCCAATCGGACGACGCGCACATACGTTGATCCGCCATCGCCTGAACCGGCGCCGAACTGACACGCGGATTCCCGTAAGAAATGATCCATAACCGTCCCTTTTTCTTGCGCAGGGAACGACAGGCCACCGGCCGATTATGGCCTGCGTGCATGCTTTCTTTCTTTACGTTACATTCCGTATTGTTGCCATCCAGGGCCGCAAGCCCCAAAGCCCACCAGAAGTCCAGGAAACACCCTGTCACCCAGGTGGCACGGGACAGGCCGCAGGCCGAACAGATGGAAGTAACCGCACGCCGCACATCCCAGCGGCTGTTTGATGTCCCGGCCCCCGCGACCGTCATCAGTGGGCAGACACTCCATGCGTTTGATATCCTGGACATGAAAAGCATCATGAACATGGTGCCGAATGCGGTGGTGCCAACGGATCCACAGAATATCAATACATACATCAACATCCGCGGCATCCGTCAGGTGGATAACAATGCCGATCCCAATTTTGGCATGTACCGCAACGGGATTTACGATGGCGGCCTGCGCACCAATCTGGGACCACAGGTGGATGTCGCGCGCGTTGAAGTCAATCCAGGCCCCCAGACGGGACTGTACGGACGTGATGCCGTGGGGGGCGCAGTCAATGTGATCTACGCAACCCCCGAACAGAAAACCGGCGGATACCTGACGGGGTCCTATGGCAATTACGGGCGCGGTGAACTGCAGGGCGCGATCAATGTGCCGCTGTCCCAGCATTTTGCGATCCGGCTGACGGGCTGGTACATCGACCAGCCCCGGGGCGCGCTGTACAACGCCACATTACATGAATACGAAGACCGGTCCCGCCAGCAGGGTCTGCGGCTGGGCGCGAAATGGACTCCGAACGATCACCTGTCACTGACATGGATGGCGGAATATTCGGACCTGCATGGTCCCTCCCTGGCGGGTTACGCCCCCAATGGCGTTGCCAACCTGGTCCAGACCGGCACGGCCGAGACGCCAGGCGTGGTTTACCGCGATACCCCCGACCGTTCCCATACCCATCAGCTCTACCTGTCGCAGGACCTGACATACACATCCCGCTGGGGTACTTTTCAGTGGCTGTCGTCCTATCGTGACTATCACCTCAATGCCGTTGAAGACGGGGACCGTACCGACCTGTCGGCATCGTCCTATCCGCTGACATTGCAGAACCAGTTCATCCGCCACGAAAACACACGCAACTATTACACTGAACTTCTATGGTCCTCCCCACAGAACCGTCGCCTGACCTTTATGGCGGGGGCTTCGTACTTCCATGAGTACTTTTCATTCCAGCAGATCTACAATACAAAAATCGACCTGAGCCTACTGCAGGGCATATGGGGCAATATCGCCTGTGACGCATTACGGGGTGACCCGACATGTTCCACCATTCCCGGTGGCGGCTTCCCCAATACCGGCACGCAGGACATGAGCGAATACGCCCCCGGTCCCGGGTCGGGCATCGGGACGCAATCATGGTCGGGGTTCATTTCCTCCACCTTCCATTTCACCCCCACGCTCAGCCTGACGGCGACGGCACGCTATACGCACGACCACAAGACACTGGCCTATAACCAGTACAATACTCCCCTGACACCCAGCGGGCAGGCCATTGCCGCCCTGTTCAGCAATGTGTACCCGGACATGTCGCTCCGCGATACCGCGACCTATGGCAACTGGAGCCCCAGCGCCGAACTGAATTACCGGCCGTTCCAGAACGTCAATCTATACGCGCTGTACAGCAATGGCTTCCGTGCGGGCGGATTCAGCACGACCACCACCACCCCGTCCCTGATCCCTTATGGTGAAGAAACGGCAACCAATTATGAACTGGGTGGCCGCACCCGGTGGCTGAGCGGGCGTCTGGGCGTGAATGCCAGCCTGTTTTACATGACCCAGAGCCATCTTCTGCTGGATGAGGCCGATCCACGCGCGCCCGCCGCATTCAGTTTCTACTACCTGGCCAATGTCGGCAGCGCGCGGACATACGGCGCGGAACTGTCGGCCCGGTTCCTGCCGACAGGCTGGTGGTCCCTTTCGGCCAGCATGGGCTGGCTGCATGCCCGCATGGCCGGTGGCCTGTCATATGGCAGTTATGTCGGCAACCAGCTTCTGCCTGACACCCGGACATGGACGACGAACATACGCTCCGAAATGGCGTATCCCATCACACCCACCCAGAACCTGCTGTTTAGCGTAAACTGGCACCATGAGGCAGGCGGCGCGCTGGATATTACCGACATGCCGTGGCATTCGCTTGACCGGCTGGACCTGACACTGGGCACGACGTGGAAGAAAAACCAGCTTGTGGTCTTTGCCAACAACGCCTTCAACAACCGTGTTGTCGATTACGCCCTGACCGACGGCATGTATATCCTGACCCCGCCCGCGACCTATGGGGTGCGCTTCACGGCTGCCTTTTAGGGTATTTCAGGCACCTGCCCCTGAAACATCCATGACATCAAGGGAAGCTTCAGGGAACACCGCCTGTTTGAAAAAGGCGGTGTTCCCATAAATGCTTTCCTATTTTTTCGCCTTTATCAGGCGTGCGGCACGGCTCAGCGCCATGATCGGGAAGAACTGGCGATACAGGTCATACCGCAGCATGAACGCACGTGACAGTTCCGCCCCCTGCAACAGCCGTTTTGACAACGCGGGATCATCCAGCCGGATGGTCTGGCCAACACCGTAACCGGGGAAGCCGGTGCCGGTGAATTCCTTTTCCTGCCAGCTTCCGTCCGCCTGCTGCAGGTCGATCAGGTACCTGCACCCGCGGGCGATGGCATCGTAATCCTGCGGGCGATTGGCGGCGATCAGGCCCATCAGCGCCCATGCGGTCTGCGATGGCGTAGTCGCCCCCCGCCCGACCGCGGACAGTTCCATATAGGATGCGCAGCTTTCACCCCACCCACCATTTTCCTGCTGGTGGGCCACCAGCCAGTCGCAGGCCTTGGTAATATAGGGCTGCGTCATGTCCTCGCCAATTGCCGCAAGTGCCGGCAGCACTGCCCCCGTACCGTACAGGTAATTGACACCCCAGCGACCGAACCACGGCCCGTCGGGTTCCTGTTCGGCGCGGATATAGGCCAGCGCGCGCTGGACGGTAGGCATATGACGCGGCAGGCCCAGAATGCCAAAGGCTTCGATGACATGCGCCGTCACATCGACAGATGGCGGATCAAGCGCCTCGCCAAAATCACAGAACGGAATCTTGGACAGGATGCTGCGGTTATTGTCCTTGTCGAACGCGCCCCAGCCGCCGCACTCGCTCTGCATACCGATCAGCCAGTTCACCCCGCGGCTTATGGCCTCCTCCACGCCACGTTTCTTCCATTCCTCGCGGTTGCGGCACGACGACAGCGCAATCAGGGCAACAGCCGTATCATCCGTGTCGGGATAACGGTCGTTGGCATATTCAAACGCCCAGCCACCGGGTTCCACATCCGGCAGCTTGATGGACCAGTCGCCCTTTACACGTACCTGACGGTCCAGCAGCCAACCCAGCGCCTGGTTCATCTCCGGCGTAAACTGCGTTTCGCCATCGGCATCATGCAGGGCCATGATCGCCAGCATGGTATCCCACACCGGGCTGTTCGTTGCCTGGATCCAGCTGGCATCGCCCCTGTCGTGCCGCCAGCCGGGATCATTCAGCGCGGACAGCGCCTTGGCCATGACGGGATGATGGAACTGGTAATCCTCGCCATGCAGCGCCATCAGGCCGTACACCCATGGCGGCTGGATGCCACCCCAGCCCCCATCGGCATCCTGATGGCGGATGATCCATTCCAGCATGTGCCGGATCGCAGCTTCGCGCAGGGTGCTGCGCTTGAGGAATTTCGACTGCAGCCAGTGCAGGCCACGGTCCGTCGTGCGGAAGAACGTGCCCCATGGGTCCTTCCCGCCCTTGGCGGGCAGTTCGTAATCGAAATTCGCACGCCCCCCGGGAAACAGCACGTCCAGCCGGTCCTGCGGGCGCAGCGGGCGGCTGGGCCTGCGCGCGGACAGGATGGCCAGCGGCACCAGCGTCGCACGCGCCCACTGCGCGAAATTGTAGATGGAGAAAACGAATTTATTGGGAAACCAGATGACTTCCGGCGGCAGGTTGGGCGTTTTCTCCCACGGCCATTCCCCGATCAGGGCCAGCCAGTAGCGCGTGAAGACACGGATGTTTTTCAGCCCGCCCTTGCTGGCAATCCATGTGGCGGCCCGGCTGATCGCCGGGTCATCGGCGGGATAGCCAAGCGAGCGCAGGGCGGCGTAGGATTCCACGGTGGCATTGATGTCGCCATTCCCGGCGCCGTAATACGTGCCCCATGACCCGTCCTCGCGCTGCATTTCCAGCAGGGCCTTGCCCAGACGGGGCCGCAGCGGATGATCTTCCAGCCCGAGGAACCACAGCGCAAGGCACCATTCCGCCTCCATCGACGCATTGGACGCAACCGACCCGACCCAGTGGCCATCGGGCTTCTGCTGCCCGATCAGCCAATCACACGCGGCAGAAATCGTATGGGACAGGCTGTTGTCCATCGCCCGCAGGCCCGACGCGGCGGCAGCCGGGACCGGTGCGCCGCCTTTCTTCACGGACCGGGTACCAGCAGCGGGGAAAGTGGTGTCGGAAGCGGTCTGGGGCGTCGCGGCACCGGCGGGCACCGTGGTTTTTGTTAACGGACGACTTTCCCTTGTCATGTTTTCCATACCTGTGTGAACTATCATGGAGAATGTGAAGGATATTGCTGGTCTGGATCAGGCCGCCTGGGTGTCTGGCAGAAGCAGTCGCTGGAAATCAGCGAAAACCGTATGCCACCATTCCTGATCCATTTCTACAAAGCCCAGGTTTCTTAGAAAAAATGCCCCTTCGGCGGCAAACAGCGCGGTACGGGCCTGACGGGCTTCCTCACAGTCCGGATCGCACCCGCTGAACCACCCCGCGTACCAGGCGCGTATCTTCTGTAAATATTTTGGCGACTGAAGCAAGGTGACAAGCATGCCGGCTATTCTGGCCTGGGTTGTGTCATCAAGCTGGCTGACTGCCCGGACATAGGCGCGTGCCCGGTCAACCACACTGGCATCGGGGCCAATATGCCGGGCGACACGCGCATCGAATGCGTCCAGCCAGCGGTCGATCAGCGCGCTGATCAGGTCGTCCTTGCTGCCGAAGCAGTACTGCAGGCCGCCCTTGGTAATCCCCGCTTCGCGCGCCACGGCATCCAGCGTCAGGGCGTTCGCGCCTTCACGCTGGACAAGCTGTTCAACGCAGTCCAGCACGTTCTTGCGGTCAATGGTCCTGGGGCGCGCCATGCGTTTCCTCTGTCGTTTCAATCCGTCCGTATGGAATTAAATCAGGGGCTTTCGCCATGCAAGGGGGAATCCCCCGCCCTGCTGGCGGCATGTTCAGGCCCGCCGTCCGCGCGTCATCAGCCCCACGATCATGAGGAACGCCAGCAGCATGAAGCTGCTGCTGACACTCAGGCTGGCGCTGATCGCCGCCTTGTAGGCTTCACGCACCTGCAGGTGCATGGCGGGCGATAGTCCCTGCACGGCGGCCATCCCTTTTTCCAAAAACGCCGCCACGTCGATTTTTTCAGGCAGGGCATACAGCCGTCCCTGCAATGTCAGCGCCATGACCCCGCCCGACAGCGCAACGCCAAGGGAGCCACCAAGGGAACGGATGAAGGCCATCATGGCCGTGGCGATTCCCAGCATGTCGGGCGGCACGGAATTCTGGATGATGACCGTTGCATTGGGCATGCCGATTCCCATGCCCACACCAAGGCAGCCGAGGCTGAGCAGGAAAAACAGCGCAGGTGCGCCATGGTGGGCGCAGAACGCGATCAGGGTCAGCGCCGAGAATTCGATCCCGACCCCCATGGCCAGTAGCAGCGTATAACGCTGCGTTCGTGATGAGACATATCCCCCCACCACCGAACTGACCATCATCGTGCCGACCTGCGGCAGCATCATCAATCCCGATACCTCCGGCGTCTGCCCAAGGACAAGCTGGTAATATAGCGGCAGAAAAACAAGCGATCCCATCATGGCAAAGGACATGATCCCCGTCGCCGCGACACAGACGGAAAAGCTGGCGATCCGCAGCAGCCCCAGGCTGATCAGCGGTTCTGGCGCGCGCCGTTCCTGCCAGATGAACAGAACGAAAAACGCAACACTGCCCGCAAGCAGCAGGACCGTCAGCGGCGACGTCCACGCCAGCGCCGTGCCAACCGAATTGAACAGCAGCAAAAAGCCCGCCGTGGCCACAGCCAGCAGGGCAGCGCCCGGATAATCAACCTGTGGTTCCGCTTCGGACCGTCCGGCGGGCAGGCCGAACATGATCAGGCCAAGGGCCAGAAGCCCGATCGGCAGATTGACAAGGAAAACCCATCGCCATGACAGGGCGCTGGTCAGCACGCCCCCCAGAAAGGGTCCGGCAACGCTACTGACGGCAAAGGCCCCGGTAAAAAGTCCCTGGTACCGGCCACGCTGCTGTGGCGTGACCATATCACCGATCACCGTCTGCGATAATGTCATGAGACCACCGGCCCCGATGCCCTGCAGCCCGCGAAATACGATAAGCTGCCACATACCCTGCGCCAGGCCACACAGCAGGGACGCGCCAAGGAAGGCCCCGATGCTGAATGCCAGCAGCGGCCTTCTGCCAAACATGTCGGACAGCTTGCCATACATGGGCGTTGCTATGGTGGAAGTCAGCATGAAGGCGGTGACTACCCACGACATATGCGCCAGACCGCCAAGGTCGGTCACAATGGTCGGCAGCGCGGTCGAGACAATGCTCTGGTCAAGCGCGCCCATGACCATGGTCATGATCAGGCCGGTAAACACAAGAAGGCGGGTTGCAGGCGTATAGGTGGAAGCGGGGTCCAGCGAAGGGTCAGGCTGCACGGAAATATCCTGTCATGTCGAAACCCGATCATGCAGTCCCCCATGCCGTGCAGGCAAGACAACGATCCCGTCACCGCCCCGCGGCCATTTGCCCCCTGTCCCGTTCCGAAAATGCCCGGCACAGCCTGTTTCTTCAGGACAGATTGCCAATCACAGAACGTCTGTGGTGAAGCTTTTTCCAGCAGATTTTGGAAAACGCCGTCCTTGTATTGAAAAAGATAGCATCCGCAAACTTGTGTTTCCCTAGTCAGAAGGTCACGTTCCGGCAGTCCCTACATATCCAGCGTCAGGGACGGACTGCGGCTGCGTGAACAGCACAGGGCGATACTGCCGCCCTGTTCTTCTTCTGTCAGGACCATATCCCTGTGGTCCCCTTCCCCCGCCAGAAGAGGCACGACGCAGGCGCCGCACATGCCCTGTTCACACGACAGGGCAACATCCACCCCCGCCGCGAGGAGGGCCGAGGCAATGCTCTGCCCCGCGGGCACGTGCACCGTCTGTCCCGATCGCGCCAGCACGACCTCGAAAGGACGATCAGACAGGGCATGGGCTGAATCCGTGGGCCGGAAATATTCCGTATGAATCTGCCCAGTCTCCCAGCCCGCCGCAACGGCATGGGCGAAAACGGCATTCATGAATCCGTCCGGCCCGCACAGCATGATCGCCGTGTCCGGGTCGGGTGTATCCAGAACGGCGGGATATCCACCGTTGCGCGGACTCTGGCTGAAACGCACATGCTCCCGGTACGGGCTGGCATCCAGCATATCGCGAAACGGCGCATGTTCGGGGTCGCGCGCGTAAAAATGCAGCTGCCAGTCGGCATTGTCACGTTGCAGGCGCATCATCATGGACAGAAGTGGCGTTACGCCAATCCCGCCGCCCACCAGTACATACCGCCGCGCGGCCGGCAAAGAAAAGGCGTTGCGGGGGACGGAGACCTGCAGTTCCATGCCCGGCCGCACCTGCGTGCACAGCGATTGCGATCCACCACGTGAATCCGCCTCGCGCTTGATACAGAGCAGATAGGCGGACGGGTCATCGGCAGACCCGCACAGTGAATACTGGCGGATCAGGCCGGACGGCGTCATGACATCCACATGCGCGCCGGGTTCAAAAGCCGGGAGCGTGTCATCGCCGGGACGCGCCACGAGGCGCAGGCGCACGCACTCCGTCCCTTCGGGGGCGACATCATCGACATGGACCGGAAACAGGGGAGACATGGGCCGTGCTTCCTTCAGGCCGTGAAAAACTGGCTCAGCCCCATCGTGCGCAGGGCGCGGCGATAGGCGATCGAGCTACGGTCCGCCATCACATGTGCCTCCAGCGTCGGGTCCAGCGGCAGGTTTTCAGGCTTCTGCGCTTCCACCAGCGCACGGTCTTCCTCGAAAACCTTCAGGTTAAAGTCGTACACATCCTGCAGCGGCAGATCCTTGTCGAAATTCCGGCACATCGGCGCAAACATCCGCGTCTGCCGGGCCGATACGGGTGACGCCGCATTCATGATGACAAGGCGGCCATTATCGGGAAAGTGGATTTCCAGTGTCGCGACAAAAGGCACATGCACCCGGAAATGCCGCAGCCATTCGAACCCGGGCCGTCCGCGATCGGACTTGCCAATGGGGTAATTGCCGACACTGCTGCGATATTCCGCCTCAAACCCGTCCGGCGTAATCCGGGTCTTGTACGGCGGTACCACAGGGTTTTCCGGGTCGGCAAAGGTGTCGGTATGAACAAAGGCGAAGTGGGCCACGTCAATGAACCCTTCGACCTGCCGTCCTGCAAAACCGGCAATGTCGATCCACGGGCAGTTGATCTGCTGGTAGTCCGGATCATCCCAGTGCGGCATGGAGGGAATGGCTGGCATATCCCCTTCCGGCCGCAGGCAGGTCCAAATCAGGCCATAGCGTTCCACCGCCGGATAGGTACGCAGGTTGAGCTTCGAGGGAATCGCGCTGTCGGGATGGGCGGGAACCCGGACGCACTTCCCCTGCCCGCCGAAACGGAAGCCGTGATAGGCGCAGGCCACGGTCTGGCCATCACCTTTGCCCATGCTTAGCGGAACACCACGATGCGGGCACAGGTCATCGGCAATCACAATGCCATCCCCCGCGCGATAGACCACCAGCGGGGCATCCAGCAGGGTAACGCCCAGCGGCTGATCGCCCAGTTCGCGCACCAGGGCGACCGGGTACCAGCACCGGGCCAGGATGGTCCAGTCATCCACATCAAACGTCATGTTACGGGGCAGGCTGTGGGCGTCTGTAGGGCGGGCACAGGCGGTGGTCATGATGGGTTCTCCTGAACGGGTCGGACATGGTCCGGCGGCTGTCAGAAAGATCATTTCACAGGCAATGCGCTCTCAGATATATCATAATTGATCATTTACCATTCTCAAAACAAGAACGCATGCAGCCCTTTTCCCGCTTTTTGGTCTATTTCCTGGCCGTGGCCCGCCATCGCTCCATACGCAAGGCGGCCGAGAGCCTGCATATCGCGGGGTCCGCCATCAACAGGCATATCCTGCTGGGTGAAAAACAGCTCCAGACCCCGCTGTTCGAACGCCTGCCGTCCGGCATGCGCCTGACGGCAGCGGGCGAACTGCTGTATGGATGCGCCCGACGCTGGATGAAGGATCTGGATGACCTGAACCGCCAGATTGACGACCTGAAGGGCATACGCCGGGGACAGGTCGACCTGCTTGCGCCAGAAGCCCTGTCGCGCGCCTTCCTGCCGGAACTGGTCAGCCGCATGAAGGACAGCCACCCCGGTGTCGTGCTGAACGTGAACATCCGTGACAACAGGCAGATCTACCGGACCCTGCTGTCGGGCGAAGGGGACCTTGCCCTCGTGCTAGACCCCGAGGACATGCGCGACCTTGTGGTGATCCGCCGCATGTCCTTTCCGCTGGGCTTCGTCTGCCGGCCTGACCACCCGCTGGCGCGGCACACTGCGGTCCGGCTGGCGCAATGCGCCGATTACCCCATGGTGGTGCCCGAACAGCCACTGGCGCTGTCATCCGTATTCGAACGCCTGCTGGAAAGGGGCCGCATTACCCCCGGCGTCGCGGCCCGTGCGAATAATGTGCAGATGATCATCTCACTGGCCATGACGGGCATCGGCATCTGTTTTTTAAGCTATCTGGACGTGATGTCCGAAGTGACGCGGGGAGATCTGGCCTTCGTGCCGCTGGTGGGGGCCAATGTGCCGCATCTGACGCTGGCGCTGGTGCATGACCGTACACGCCAGCTTTCACGCATTACCCATCTGGTCGAGACCAGTGTTGAAGACATCATGTCCCGGCATGTTGTCTGAACAGGCTGTCCCTATGCAACCTGCCACTGCATGACATCAGGTTTCACCGTGACGCACCGCCCGTCCCCTTGATCCCGTGCCGGGCGTCATGCAGTGTCCATGGGAATGGGCTTGCCCCAGTGGAACAGAGCAGGGAACGGATGCGAAAGATTTCTTTGGTGGCGGCCGGGGCGATCCTGGCCACGATGTCCGTCATGGCTGACACCATTCCTGCCCGGGCTGCCGTGCCATCTGCCACGGCGCAGGCAGATAGCCCGGCCGGCCAGACACGGGCGGCCGCGACCGCCGCACGGTCCTTTCTGGCCACCTTTGATCCCGGCAGCCGGACAAAAGTGCAGTTTCCATTTGTTACACAGAAATCGGGCACGCTGGCCCGTTTCCGGCGCAGCGCCCCGGACCAGCCTGTCCAGCCGGTCACGGATGCGCAGGCCGCGGCCCCCGCAGCACGCGGACCGGGCATGGGGCCACCCGGCGGGTTTATTGGCGAACGTTATGGCACGTCGGTCTGGTCCAATTTTCCGGTCAGTGACGTACCACGGCCGGGCCTGCAACTTGGCCAGATGACCACTGGCCAGTATACAGCCGCGCTACACCTGTTGCAGACGCTCCTCAGTGCGAAGGGGTATCAGAAGGTCATGGACATCATGGGCGGCGATCAGGCACTGGCTGACAGTGGCACGCCGTTCGCTTCAGGACGGGCCGTCTACACTATGGCGGTTTTTGGTGAACCGGGAGATACGAAACCGTGGATGGTGCAGTTCGGTGGCCATCATCTGGGGCTGAATATCGTTATTGATGGCACGCACGGCATCATGACCCCCACCCTGACCGGGGCGCAGCCTGCGATGTACCTGGCAGACGGCAGGACGGTGCGTGTTCTGGCGGGCGAAAATGACCGTGCCTTCGCCCTGCTTGACAGCCTTGATGCGAAACAGCGCAGGCAGGCCATCCTGCCATACAAAGTCGAGGATCTGGTGCAGGGACCGGGACATGATGGCGAAACCCTCATTCCCGAAGGCGTAAAGGGTTCCGACCTGACGGCAGCGCAGAAAGACCTGCTGATGGATGTCATCGGGGAATGGGCCGGGATCATAAACGATGCCTATGCCGCCCCGCGCCTGAAGGAAATCAGGGCCGACCTGGACAGCACATGGTTTGCATGGAGCGGTCCCGCCACCCATACGCCGGGACATAATGGCGTATCCTATTACCGTATTCAGGGGCCACGGCTGCTGATCGAATTTTCACCGCAGGGTGTGGGCGACGACCCGACCATGCATGTCCATACCGTCTACCGTGATCCCACCGACAGTTATGGCAGCCGGTACACCATGCCATGAAATATGGCAGGCCCCTGTCCGCTGCGGCAGCCGCGCTGCTGGTCGCCCATGCCCCGGCCCACGCGCACCGGCTGGATGAATACCTGCAGGCCACGGTGATTGATGTCACGCGCCGGCACGTGGCCATTACCGTGGACCTGACACCCGGCGTCGATATCGCACCCGGTGTCATTCGCGCGATTGACCGCAATGAAGATGGCGTCCTGTCACAGCAGGAATGGCAGGCCTATGCCACGCATGTTGCACAGGGGCTGTCGCTTTCGCTGGATGGCACGCCACTTCCGCTGGTATCCGTCACCACTGCGTTTCCCCCCGTTGCAGCCATGAGGGCGGGCAGCGGCACCATCCGGCTGCACCTTGGCGCAACGGTCGCCCTGACACCCGGTGCCCATCGACTGGCTTACACAAATCACGGCACGGGTCCGGACACTGTGTATCTGGTCAATGCCCTGCTGCCCCGCGACCCGACCATACATGCACAGCACCAGCAGCGCACGACCAGCCAGACATCCTATGAACTGGACTTCACCGTAACGCCGCGTGATTCAAAATAATCCGTTGATAAGGCATATCTGCGGACACCGGCTTTTTGCGACGGATACCGTATCCTCACGCCTGCCCGGAACCGGTGTGGGCACCTGACAACGTTCTCGGTTTGGAACCCAATTTATCAAATAAAAAAATAATAAAAATTTCTGGGTGTCGCCTTTTTTCAAAAAACGACGCTTTCTGAAGCTTTTTGAAAAAAGCTTCACCAAAAACTTTCGATAGATTTACAGGATGCTGCATAAGCCGGATTTGTAAACAGTCTCATTGCAGACAAACCATCAGTCCCGAAGGCTACGGCTACCGGTCGTGCAGAAAAGACAGGCCGCGCCGGGTTCATGGGAGCCCTGCATGCGGCCTGCTGGATCATCTACACGGGCAATCAGAATGCAGTGGAGATGGTTCCTGTCATGCTGAAGCGTGGTTCAACATAAAACTGCGCCCCTGTCGAACCTGCAATGCTCTGCCCGTTCAGTAGTGTCACGGCATGATAGTTATCCGCGACGCCGGTCGTGCCCGTGCGGACCATGGAACCGGTCAGGTTTGTAAAGTTCAGCCGGAACGTGGGGGACTTCGCCACCAGGAAGGGCGAGAAACGATAGCCCAGCGAGATGGTGTCCGTGACATAACCCGGGATCCTTTCATCCCCAACCAGTGTTACGGACTGCGGGCCGGTATAATGAACGGTGGCATTGGCAAAGAAGTGCCTGTTGTCATACGTCAGGCCGAAATTGGCCATGACATGCGGTGCCATGATCGCTTCCTTGCCCTTGGTCGGCAGGTAGGACGTACCATACTGGACATTCGAATCCTGGCGCGCATTGAGGTATTCAAACGAAACATAGGGGCTGAAATGATGGAACGGATGCGTGGACAGCATGACGTCGAAACCACGCGCCGTCTGGTTGCCTGCATTGACGGTGCTGTACGAATTGTTCGCGTTATAGACGCTCAGAAGGCGATTTGTAATCGCATAGTTGAATAGCGACAGGTCAAAGATGATGTAGCGGTTATTATAACGGTACCCCAGTTCTTCCTTGATCGTGTACTGGTTGCGGGGCAGCGAGGTGTTTTCCGTCAGGTTGCTGGGGTCAGGTGCGCGGAAATCCCCTTGCGCATTGACGTAAATCTGGTGATGGCGGTTGAAGGTGTACGACGTTGAAAAACGCGGCAGGGGTACGACGGAATTCGATCCCATGGTCTGGTGCGTCAGGTAATTGTCGAACCAGTAATTCATCATGGCGAATTTGAAACCGGCGGACACGACCAGCCGGTCCTGGAAGTATTTTGCCGTATCCTGAATGAACAGCGCGTGGATCTGGTCGCCTGTCTGCTGGTTTGCCGAATAATACCGCTGTCCGTTCTGGAAATAGGCAGTCGACAGGTCATCGGGATTATTGGAGAAGCCGTTCTGGTTCACCGCACTGTTCGGGCCCCATTGCCGGCTCTGTGTATAGCCATACCAGTATCCGAACGTCATCTGGTTATGTCGTGAAATATCGTAGGTCAGCTTGATCGTGGCCCCGGTGGTGGGCGTACGCTGGTCATAGTAATTGACCGAAAGTTGCGAGGGCGACACCGCACTGCCATTGGCATAGGTCAGCCCGGACCCGGCTTCGCCGCTGACGGATGAACTCCATCCACGCCCATAGGCAAAATAGGGCACCAGGTCAAAGTGCAGCCGGTTTGTCAGGCGCAGGTGCACCGGCAGGGTCATGAACAGCTCATTCCACGGCCCTTCCTGGTGATTGCCCCAGAAATTCGGGCTGTTCGGATCACTGCTGGCGCCCCACGTGCCCGTCCCGTGCTTCTTGGCATAAAACTGGTCAGCCGTAGGATAGTTGTAGATTCCGTACCGTTCCTGGTTCCATGACAGAAAGAATTTTATGTAGGAATCAGTCCCGATATCCTTCTGCACGCCAAAGTCGATATGCTTCTTGTCCGATGCACCCGCACCGATCCAGTTATCGGCATGGGTATGCGAAAACGAAAAGAACGAGCGCAGGCCGGTCTTGCCAATGTCACCGCTTTCCAGCCGGATAAACTGCCGGGACATGTCATTGGTACCGTATGAAAAATCCGTCAGCCCGCCGAATTTGTGGCTGGGTGTATGTGTCACGACATTCATGACCCCCAGCGCCGCTGACGTAACGGGCTGGTCAATGGCGGATGTTCCCGGCGTGACTTCGATACGGTCCATGTTTTCCGTATCAATGTCTTCCTGAAGGTATTCGGTGCCGGAGGTCACGACCGCGCCATCAACCAGCAGCGCCATATCCCCATCATTCAGGCTGCGGCTTTCAATCGAACCGCCCGTCATGCCCGATGTATC
This sequence comes from Komagataeibacter oboediens, assembly GCF_018491655.1. NCBI lineage: Bacteria > Pseudomonadati > Pseudomonadota > Alphaproteobacteria > Acetobacterales > Acetobacteraceae > Komagataeibacter > Komagataeibacter oboediens. Next base: position 18,460 of record NZ_JABLUU010000024.1, read on the forward strand.
CTGCGTCGATACGTTCAGGCTTGGCAGGTTCTTGACCATGTCCAGCGCCGTTCCTGCCGGGCTGCGCATATCCATGAACTGCCGTGTCACGGTCTGGATACTGTGCGGGGCCCTTTCCTGCCGCATCATGCCGCCGCCGCCGGACCGCCCGGAACTGACCTGCAGGATTTCCGGGGTCGACGTGGCCTGCACCGCATTCGCACCCTGTGCCGCCTTGCCCGATGGCGCCGCATGGGATGTGGCAGAAGCTGCATGACGGGCTTTGGTGGTGCCGGTCACACTACTGGCGCCCTGTGCGTATGAGACAGTAACGAACCCGGTGGTACCGAGAAGAAATGTCGTTAATAACCAGCGTTTGCCGTGAAACATGGCACCTGCAACCATATCGGATCCCCCCGTAAACGATCACATGCTTTACCCAACAGACAGCACAGCCGGGGCAAGACAACATGAATGGAAAACGCTTGCCATGATTCGAAATGCCGAGTCCATCCTGTTGTTGACCATAAGAAACAATAAATATGTCATTCATTCTCCTGAAAACGGTCAAAAACAGACCTTTTATTGCGTAAAATGCCCTCCAGACCAGCCACGACCCAGACCAAAATCGACCACTTATCATTGCATTACGTTAACATATGGCAAGCGTTGGCATGACTGGTTTTCCGACCCGCAGGTGCATTCGTCCACTACCTCCCGAACCGATATTTCCAGCGCAGGTGTTGCAGATTGACGACAGTTCCGGCGCACCTGCCGGAACGGATGCGTCCTCCCGATGACCGGGAGGTCGCCAGGAGATCAAAAACAGCCCGCGATTTGCCACACACCGGCGCAACATCCGCATTCAGGCACTCGACCTGCGCACAGCGACACAATATCCTGGGATTGCGGCAACCCGACCGGCAGCCAACGTCGCCACACCACGTGCGTGGACGACAGAAAAAAACGAGGAGACACCAGACAGGTGACCAAGCGCGTAACCCTGGCCGACCTGGCGGAACAGACCGGTCTGAACATTTCCACCATCAGCCGCGCCCTCTCCCGGCCAGACCGGGTGAGTAACGAGACACGGCGACTGGTCGAAAAGGTCGCCGCCCAACTGGGTTACGAAACAAATGTTGCCGCCCGGAACCTCAGCCGCGGCACATCTGATACCATCCTCGTGCTGGCCTCCAGTTTCTCGGGACAGGCGATTTCACCGGTCTTTACCCAGATCCTGCTGGGCGTGTGCGAAGAAGCGAAGGCCCTGGGCCTGAATGTCATGCTGCGGCAATATCTGGGCCAGTCCATTTCAGCCAGCGACGTGATGCGCTACCTGCAGGCAGGTGTGGCGGACTGCGTATTACTGGTGGCAAGCGAACAGTGGGAGCCGCCCGTGGGCAGGATCCCGGGTCAGGGCATGCTGCCGGTCGTCAGTATTTTCAAGGACCTGACATCTGCCGGACTGGCCAGCGTCATGACGCAGGAAGTGGACGGGTACGTCGCGATCGTCGACCATCTGATCGAGCGTGGGCACCGCCATTTCGCCTTCGTTTCCGGGCCGGAGGGAATCGGACACGAACATATCCGCTACAATGCCGTCAAAAACCGGCTGTCTACACTGGGACTGGGCCAGAAACTGATCCGGCTGGAGGGCGGCCCGTTCGATATGCCGTCCGGCGCGAAGGCGGCACAGACTTTCCTTGCCCTGAAAAACCGTCCCACCGCCGCAATCTGCTGCAGCGACGCGCAGGCGCTGGGCTTCCTGCACACGATTCTGGAAAGCGGCCTGCGCGTGCCGGACGATGTCGCCATCGCAGGCTATGACGGCATGGATTACACCGCCTTTACCAGTCCGGCCCTGACCACCGTGATCCAGCCCATGCTGGAAATCGGCCGCGTTGCGGTGCAGGTGCTGGCCGACATCCGCAATGGCCGGATCACGAGCCCCCGCCTTGTTGCCCTTGCGCCAACCTTTGTCATACGGCAATCGACCTGAATCGTTTCGGCAAACGTTTGCATTCCCATTACATTCCTGTATGTAGGTCTTGAGACCATATTTGCGGCAATTTCATTTCGTTTAATACATACCTCCGCCGCATGTCGTCTTGATCAGGGAGCACATGCAGGTGAAAATCGGAACAGATCTGGTTACTTTCTACAACCCTGCTTTCTGGGGTGTCCGCACGGAAGCGGAGGTCGCCACCGTGGCCGCGGCAGATGGCCGCGCATTCTGGACCCGGATATTCGACAGCCTGCACGATGCTGGCATAACGGGCCTTGAACTGACCTTCCCGCCCTTTGACCAGGCTGGTGCCGTGGCAGCATTCGGGTCCGAAGCAGCCCTTGCCCATGCCCTGAAAATCCGGAACCTGGAAATCTGGTCGGACTTTTTCCCGGCCCTGGACCGTATCCCCGTTCATGAATACGCCAGCGCCGAACCGCAGATTCTGGCACAGGTCGATGCGGCAGCGCGCTTCCTTGTGGCAATGGGGGGCAAGGTGCTGGTTGCGGGATTACCCTGCCGTCGCACTTTCCTGTCAGAACCGCCGGCATTCGTGGACCTTGCCTTTGCCGCCCCCATCGCCAGCCTGCTCAACCGCATGGGGTTCGCGGCCGCCCGCCATGGCATTACGCTGGCAATCCATACGGAAGCCCACACTGTCGCCTGCGCCCCGCGCGATGTGGACCTGTTCATGCTGCTGACCGATCCGCGTTATGTCTCGCTGTGCCCCGACCCTGCACACATCATCCTTGAAGGGGGCAACCCGACGGATGTGCTGACCAGGCATGTCGCGCGCGTGGTGGCGATGCATTGGAAAGACGCAACCAGCGCCATGCCGGTCGATACCCCGATCGGACAGGACATTCATACCCGTCACCGGGCCTATTTCTGTGAACTGGGCAATGGGCAGGCCAATTTTGCCCAGCTGGCGGCCCTGCTTGCGCGCGCGCCGCTGCGGTGCGGCCCCATTATGGAACTGGATGCCTGCCCCCGGCCGGTACCGGCGCTGCAACGAGGCATCACGTTCATCAACCATATGGTCGGGGAAAATGCACCATGAAGGGCCCCGGCATCTTTGCCGCCCAGTTCATCGGGCCCGACGCTCCTTTCAATACCCTGCCCGGTCTGGCGCGGTGGGCGGCCGGGCTTGGATACAGGGCACTCCAGCTTCCCACACATCTCAGCCATATCTTCGACCTTGAACAGGCAGCGTCCAGTCAGGATTACTGCGACGGGATACGCGGCATGCTGGCGGAGCATGGTCTCGTGATCTCGGAACTGTCCACCCATATCCAGGGCCAGTGCGTTGCAGTCCATCCGGCCTATGACATGCAGTTCGACCGCTTTGCCCCCGCATCCGTACAGGGCAGCCCCACGGCGCGTACGCAATGGGCCATTTCCCAACTGGGGCTTGCCGCGCGGGCTTCGGCACGGCTGGGGCTGAAGGCGCATGCCACCTTCTCCGGCGCGCTGGCATGGCCGTATCTTTACCCGTGGCCACCACGTGATGAGGGCCTGATCGACCTTGCCTTTTCCACACTGTCGGCACGCTGGCGGCCGATCGTGGATGCATTTGATGAAGCCGGTGTCGACCTGTGTTTTGAACTGCACCCCGGCGAGGACCTGCATGACGGCACAAGCTTTGAACGATTTGCCTCACTGCTTGGCAACGCCCCGCGTTGCGCGATCCTGTACGATCCCAGCCATATGCTACTTCAGCAGATGGATTACCTCGCCTTCATCGACCTTTACCATGACAGGATTGGCGCATTTCATGTCAAGGACGCCGAATTCCACCCAACCGGCAGGCAGGGCGTGTACGGCGGCTTTGCCGACTGGCGCGACAGGGCGGGACGGTTCCGTTCCCCCGGTGACGGGCAGATCGATTTCGGCGGCATTTTTTCCCGCCTGACACAATATGGATATGACGGCTGGGCAGTGCTGGAATGGGAATGCTGTCTCAAGACCGCGGCACAGGGCGCACGTGAAGGCGCGCCCTTCATACAGCGTCACATGATCGAAATGACCACGCAGTCCTTTGACGACTTTGCCGCAAGTCCGCTGTCAGATGACGAACGGCGGCGCTGCCTTGGCCTGTAAGTTTCAGGAGAACGACATGAACACATGGCCCGTCGGCATGATCGGCGGTGCGCCCGGCTCCTTCATGGGGGACGTGCACCGTCGCGCGCTGGCCCTGACCGGACGGTTCTCACTGGTCGCGGGGTGCCTGTCGCGACACGCAGGCACGGCACAGAAGGCAGGGCAGGCGCTGGGGCTGGATCCGGCGCGCACATATACCGACTGGACACAGATGGCGCGCGTCGAAGCCGCCCGGCCGGACGGCATCGCCCTCGCCATCATCGTGACGCCAAACGACATGCACCTGCCCGTCGCCGCGGCCTTTCTGGAGGCAGGCATTCCGGTACTATGCGAAAAGCCGCTTGCGCTGACACTGGACCAGGCCCGACATTTTACCGAACGTTTCATCACGAAAGGCCACGATATGGTCGTGGCCTATACCTATAGCGGTTACGCCATGGTGCGTGAGGCGCGTCGGCTGGTGCATGACGGCACGCTGGGCACGATCAGGAATATTCAGGTTGAATACCTGCAGGACTGGCTGGGTGATGCCGATAGCGACGGCGGCTGGCGGCTTGACCCGCGCACCGGGGGCGCGGGCGGCTGTCTGGGCGATATCGGGACGCATGCCTTCCATCTGGCGGAATTCGTATCCGGCCTGCGGTGCGAAGTACTGTCGGCCCGGGTATCGCGTCTTGTGCCCCGCCATGCCGTACCGGATGATGCACAGATACAGCTTCGCTTTTCCGACAATGCGGTTGGCAGCCTGTGGGTCAGTCAGGTTGCAACCGGGTCTGGCAATGCGCTGCGGCTGCGCCTGTTCGGGGAAAAAGCCGGGCTGGAATGGAACCAGGAACAGCCGGATACCCTGATCGTGTCCACGGCGGATGGCCGCACGACCCATATCGCACGTGGCGGGAGCGCGGTCGGGACCCCTTCCCTGCTGCCGCGCGGCCATCCCGAAGGCTATCTGGAAGCCTTTGCCCGACTGTATGCCGATACGGCGTACCTGCTGGACGGCCATGATGCCCCGCTGCTGCCCCGTCTGGCGGATGGCGTGCGGGGGCAGGAGTTTATCGAAGCCGCGCTGACGTCGGGCACGCAATACGGCGCATGGGTTTCCGTGCGGGCATAGCCCCACGACCATGACTTAATTTTTTGTACCATCAGGAACGGAATATGACCGGAACAGGATATGATGTCATTGTCGTGGGATCGGGCGCTGCCGGTGGTTTCGCGGCAAAGGAACTGACGGAACAGGGGCTGTCCGTACTGGTGATCGAAGCCGGGCGCTCACTTTCCGACAGCGACATCAAACCGCCCGCGAACAGAAGCGGCGGCGACAACGTGCAGCTTTTCCCCCGCATCAGGGCCACACTGTCGGGTCAGCACATCCAGTCCCGCGTGGCGTTCTTCAGCGAGACGCTGAAGCATCTTTTCGTCAACGACCGGCAGCACGGCTACACCACACCGAAGGACGCCCCTTTCCTGTGGATACGCGGGCGACAGGCGGGTGGCCGGCTGCATGCGTTCGGGCGGGTGCTGTTCCGCTGGTCCGATTACGACTTCAAGGGCGCGGACAAAGGGGACGGAGGCGTGGACTGGCCCCTGTCCTATGCCGATCTTGCGCCGTGGTATGACAGGGTGGAAACGTTCCTTGGCATCCATGGCACCCACGACGGCATAGAAACCGCGCCTGATGGCGTCATGGCCCAGTCCACCCCGCTGACACCGGAAGAACGCAGCTTCCGCAGCGCGGTGGAGGCACGCTGGCCGAACCGGCATGTGGTGCCCTGGCGTTTCAATCCGCATAACGGTGGCCCGATGCCCAGTTCCCTTCGGGCGGCTATGGAAACAGGCAGGCTTACGATACGCCCGGATGCCGTGGTGCGTGAGGTCATGACAGACCCCGCATCGGGACGCGCAACCGGTGTGTGCTATGTTGAGCGCCAGACGGGAAAAGTGTGCGTCGCCCACGCAAAGGCGGTGGTTGTCTGTGCCTCGCCCATAGAAAGTGTCCGCCTGCTGCTGAACTCCCGCAGTCGCCTGCATCCCGACGGGCTGGGCAACAGTTCGGGCACGCTGGGTCATTATTTCATGGACCAGTGCCCGAGCCTTATGTTCGGCCGCTGGCCCGCAAGCTGCCGGGAAGGCGAAGATGCGCCCCTGCCGGTCCATACCCTGTTTGGTACCACGGGCGGCCTGTACATTCCCCGTTACGAAAACGCCTGCGGGGCGCACGACCCGGCATTCAGGCGCGGTTATACGTTTCAGGGATCAATTGGCCGCCATGCATCGGCGGGGGGCGCTGACGTGCCGGTTACGATCATGGGTTTCGGGGAGATGCTGCCGTACCGCACCAACGCCATCACCCTTGATCCGCGCAGGCGTGACAGGTGGGGGGTACCACTGCCCCATATCCGCTGCGTGCCCCATGCCAATGAACGCGCCATGCTGCGCAAGCAGATCCGCGATTGCGCGGACATGATCGAAACGCAGGGTGGTCATGTGGATTTCTGGGCTTCCCCCCTTGGTCTGGGCGAAGGTGACGCGGGACTTTATCCTGACAAACCTTTTCCCATACGCTGGTTCATACGCAAGATGTTTCCAAAAAGCATGACCATGGGGGCCGCCATTCATGAAAGCGGGGGCGCGCGGATGGGGAATGATCCCGCGACATCCGTGCTCAATCCCTTCTGCCAGTCATGGGACGTGCCCAACCTGTTTGTCACGGATGCGTCCAGCTTTCCCACCGGTGGCGCGCTGGGCACGACACTGACCGTCATGGCGGTCAGCATGCGGGCCTGCCACCATCTGGCAGAAGAGCTTCGGGCCGGTCGCCTGTAACCGTTCATTCCTCAGCCGGGAGGCCAGTCATGTCATCCATAACCAGTGAAGTCTCCCTGCGTGAAAAGGTCGCCTATGGATGTGGCGACCTGTCGTCCAACCTGATGTGGGGCATGACGTCATCGTACCTCATGTTCTATTACACGGACATATACGGGCTACCCGTTGTTGCCGTTGGGTGGATCCTGCTGGTGGCGCGGGTGTTTGACGCCTTCTGTGATCCCGCCATCGGATATGTCATCGATCGACAGGGCGGACAGATTGTCCCGCGCCTGATCCGGTCGCTGGCACTTCCGTTCGGGGTGGCCGGGTTCGTGTGCTTCGTATCCCTGCCGCTGTCCCCGAATGGAAAAATACTGTGGGCGCTGCTGACATATATCGTTCTGGGCGCCATCTATTCCTGCATCAATACGCCCTATGGTGCGCTGGGCACGATGATCACCCGGCAGGCACATGACCGGGTTGGCCTGAACGCCTTCAGGATGATGGGCTGCCAGGGGGGGCAGTTCATTGTATCGCTGTTCACGATCCCGGCCATCACATGGCTTGGTGGAGGGAACAGCATGGTGCAGCGCCAGCATGGCATGGCGCTGTATGCACTGTGCCTTGCAATTGCCGCGACCATTCTGTGGCGATATGTCGGACGGGTCTGCATTACACGTTATCCGCCCGCACCCGCCCGCCATTCCCCTGTGGTCCTGCTGCGCGCGCTGGCGCAGAACCGGTGCTGGTGGCTGTGCAATGGCCTGGTGTTCCTGCAGTTTGCCGGGCTGGCCGCGCTTTATGGCTTTGCCCTGTACTATGCCCGCATCATTCTGGGGGGAATGGACGAAATGGGGGGCGTGCTGCTGACCGTCGCCACCATAATGGGATTTGCCGGCGCCATCATATGCCCCCATATCGTGCGTCGCCTGGGTGTTATCGGAAGTGCCGCCGCCTGCGGGGGCGTTCAGGTCATGGCATATCTGCTGCTGGGGCTGGCAGGGGACTGTGTCCCGTTCTTTTTCGCGGCTTTTGCCATGCTGACACTGGCGCAGGGCATCACGTCCCCGCTTTATTATGTGCTTCTGGCACATGGCATAGACGTCGGCAGGATGACGTCACCCGTCAATACGGCGGGCATGGCCTATTCAATCAATACGCTGGTCACAAAACTGTCCATGGGGGTGACGGGGTTCATACTCGCCACGTTCCTCGCGCATGGTCATTATGCGGGTGATGTCCATACCTTCTCCCCTGCCCTGAAGCACTGGATCATGGCAGGCTTTGTCTGGCTTCCGCTTGGGGCGGCGGCGCTGCAGCTTGTTCTTCTGGCCATATGGCCACGTGGTGTCGCATCGCCGGTCACCAGACGGAACCCGTGACGGCCCGCACCCGCCATCCCGGCCATGGCACCAAAATCGCCCGCCCCAGGGGACAGGATGCCATTATACCGCACATGGTATCGGACATGACAGACCGGCCGGATGAGCATTGCCTAAAAACGGCATGCGAACCCGGATAATGTCCTGACAGGTGGTATCCCCCCCTCCGGTCAGGGGCCTGTGGAATCCAGACAGCCGACAACGGTTCTGGCATCCTCAAGCAGCCGTTCAAGGTCCAGGCCGGGAATGGCGCCATCCACGACAACCGGCCTGCCACCAACCAGGACATGGCGGACACTGGCGGCCCCCGACACGACCGGCGCGATCAGCGGATCATGCAGCCCCGCATGCCGTGGGGAATCAAGGCGGTGGACGACCAGATCGGCAATTTTGCCGACCTCCACGCTGCCCAGCTCCGGATACCCCAGTATTGATGCGCCTGATGACGTGGACCAGCGCACGACATCTTCCGCCGTTACGGCGTCAGCCCCCTGCACGGCACGATGGATCATCCATGCGCAGTGCATTTCGGCACCCATGTCACAGGCTTCGTTCGATGCTGCTCCATCCACGGCCAGCGACACCCGCCCCCCACATGCGTCCAGCGCAGGTGCCGGGGCAATCCCGGACCCCAGGCGACAGTTGCTCTGCGGACAGTGAGCCATGCCCGTGCCGGTCTGCGCCATGAGCGCGATCTCGCTCTCATCCATATGGACCAGATGGGCAAACCATACGTCAGGTCCGACCCAGTCATGTTCGGCGACAAACTGCAGCGGCCGCATGCCATAGGTTTCAAGGCAGAATTTCACATAATTTGTCGTTTCGGACAGGTGGGAATGCAGGAAAATACCCATGCCACGCGCGGCTGCGGCCATTTCACGCAGTTCCGTGGGCGTGGCACCCCATGTTGGCGTATTGGGGGCCAGTACGATCCGTGTCATGGAAGTGGGGCTGGGATCATGGTAGCGCCGCACCAGGTCATCAACACGCCTGAGCATGACATCCAGCGGCTCGGTTGGCGCGGGAATGATTTCATCCGTGTCGAACTTCCTTGCCTGCGTTGTCCCGCCACGCGCAAGGACGTAGCGCAGCCCCAGGTTCCGCGCCGTATCAAACAGGACATCCGCCGGGTTGTACGGGTATAATTCGGAAAAGAGATAATGATGGTCGGCGACGGTCGTGCATCCCGACAGCAGCAGTTCCACCATGCCAACCCGGGCCGCGACACCCAGTGCCCGTTCGTCGATCCTGTTCCAGTAGGTATTGGGCACCAGGCGCAGCCAGGGCTCAAGTGGCTTGTTGATTGCCGTGGGGACCGCTTTCAGCATTGTCTGGAACAGATGATGATGCGTGCTGACCAGCCCGGGAGTAATGACGCCACCGCGTGCGTCCAGCAGGGTCTCATCCGGCAAGGGTGACAGGTTCCCCATTTCCGCAATCCGTCCATTGCGGATCCGTACGCTGCCCGTGCTGCGCGCGGCGTCCCCCCGCAGTCCTGTCAGGATACCGGTCGCATTGTGAATCAGCATGTTCATGAGGGCATAATCCGAAGCGTATCAACATATGATGTCGTGAAGGCCGACTGCCAGTCTGCAGTTTCCGCCAGCAGTTTGTGTGCCACCATGAAGTCGCGCGTCGCCTTCCAGCGTTCGGTCGTCATGGTGCCAATCCCCCGCGTGGCCGTATCGGGAGAAATGAGCGCACCGGCCTTCTTCAGCGTTGCGATGCCAAAGGCGAGATGGTCCGGTGTCATGCGGTTATTGGCCTTGAGGATAAGGTCATTGCCCAATGCGGGATCGTTCATGTAGTCGTGCCATCCCATGAGCGAGGCCCTGATGAACCCCCGGACAGTATCCTGTTGCCCGACACTCTTCTGCCGTGTCGTGACGATGGGCGCGCCGTAGGGCGGGTATCCAAGACCGGCAAACGGAAAAAACCTTACGGGCACGTTATTGCGCTGCGCATCCCACACTTCGGACGATGCATAGGCCTGCACGGCTGCGGCCGGGTTCGCAAAAAAGGGCTGCAGGTTAAATGTGTACCGCGCAGCCTGCGCGTCATCAAAACCATACTTCTCCTTAAGCCACGGCCAGAATGTCACATGGGAACTACTGGCGATAAGGATGGGATGCCCGCGCAACTGGTCCAGCGCCGTAATGTCATCATGCGTCATGAGCCCCTGCTGGTCATGCTGGAACGTGCTGGCAACCGCGACCAGCGGAATGCCGGAGGCGACCGCCGACAGGATCTGGAAATCATACCCGGTAATGAAATCAGCCTGACCAGCCAGCAGCAGCTGTGGTACGTTCATCTGGGGGCTGGCGGCCTCGATCCGTACATCAAGCCCTTCGGCGGCGTAATATCCCTTTGCCAATGCTTCATAAAAGCCACCGAATTCGGCCTGGGCATACCAGGAGGTGACAAACCTTATGGGGGTGGCGGCCCGCGCGCGGCGGATTGATGGCATGGACAGCCCGGTTACGCCGCCGGCAAGGGCCTGCAGGACAGTCCTGCGGCGGATGCTCCGATGTATCATGGGCACGTCTTCCCTGTTATCGCGAAACACAGTGTAAGACCGTGGACGGATACTTCTGAAGCATCTATTTTCGCGTCAAGCGCTGCCTTTTTGCGTGCGGAGTTTCTGTTTGACGGCGCACGGACATCTGCCTGGGCCGGCAGCATGTTGCGTCATAGCCCGGCCCAGGCAGGCTGGCGGAGGTTTCTGGATGCTGCATGCACGACTGCTTCACTACCTCGACGCAATTGCCCGGTACGGGTCCATGCGCAAGGCGGGAGAGAAACTGCATACGGCGTCTTCAGCCATCAACAGGCAGGTGCTGGCGCTTGAGGCCCGGCTGGGAACACCCATCTTTCACCGCCTGCCCCGTAAACTGGTCCTGACGCCTGCGGGCGAGGTGCTGTTGCAGCATGTGCGGCGCACGCTGCGGGACATGGAACAGACGCAAAAGCTTATTGACGATATCAAGGGACTGCGGCGTGGCGACATCATGATCGGAATCATGAATGGCCCCGCCACCACCATCCTGCCCATTGTCATTGCGGACCTGCGGGAAAGCTGCAGCGGGATCCGCCTGCATATCCGGATCATACCCCAGAATGAAATTGTCCGGGATGTCGTATCCGGTGAGGTGGATGTGGGGATCGGGTTCGACTTTTCACCGGACCCGAATATCAATGTCTTCCATACATGGACGTGCCAGCTTGGGGTTGTGGTCAGCCCGGGACATGAACTGGCGCACAGGAAATCGGTCAGTTTCATGGACTGCCTTGCATTTCCCATGATCATTGGTGATTCCGCCATGTCCATCCGGCCCCATCTGGATGTACTGGCGGCGCGGACCGGCGTGGAACTCAATCCGGTCATCGAAACCAATTCGGTTGAAACAATGCGCAGGATCGTTGCAACCGGCCATGCCATGACGTTCCTGACATCACTCGATGTCATTGCGGAAACCAGGACGGGCGATCTGGTCTATGTTCCGCTGAAGGACGTCGACATACAGTCCCAGTCCCTGTCCGTTATTACACCACACGACAGTCGGAACGCACTCAGCGCCATACTGCTTGAACGTTTCCGCTCCGTCATAGATGACGTTCTGCATACGAGGTGATGTTTCCCCGATGCCATGTCGCCACAATACTGACGGGACGCATGCAGCCGGAACACCGCCTTTTTGGAAAAATCCGACACCCGGCAACTTTCACTTTCCATCACTGCATTATTTCAGCACGCCCGCCCGTGCAAGGGCCAGTGCAACGGCCCGACCTATCCCGCGTGAAGCGCCTGTTACGATCGGAACCCGGTTTGCAAGGGTATTGTCCGGCGGCGTCCGTGTATCCGACATCATGCTGGCCTCCCGCGCCTGCATTACAGGCGGATCACTATACCCGCTGTCCCGATCATGTCTAAACCGAGATGAATACGCTCCCGGCGGGATCACAGGGCCCGGGTCCCCGCCACCACTCACAACAGGCGCGCGGTTATCCGGCCATGAGGTGTTTCAGGCCGTCCCGGCCCGCCACGATGACTTCGGATGTGCGGCCGATGAACAGGCCGCTTTCGATCACGCCCACAATCGCGCGGATTTTGCGTGCCAGCACTACGGAATCCGCGATTTCTCCAAAATTGCAGTCCAGGATCAGGTTGCCCCCATCGGTGCAGAAGGGCGTGCCGTGCTGGTCCAGCCGCAGGGTGGGGCGTGCGCCCAGATCCCGCAGCCGGGTGGCCGTCAGTTCCCAGCCGAATGTCGTGACCTCCACCGGCACGGGCATGTGGTGGCCCAGCCGCCGCACCAGCTTGCTTTCATCCACCACCACCACAAAGCGGCGTGAGGCCGCGGCCACGATCTTTTCACGGAACAGCGCACCGCCCCGCCCCTTGATCAGGTTGAGCGTGCCCATCTCCACTTCGTCCGCCCCGTCAATATCAAGGTCGATCTGCGGATGGCTGGCGAATGTCACCAGCCTTATGCCATGCGAACGCGCCTGCTCGGCCGAGCGTTCGGACGTGGGAATGGCGGAAAAACGCAGCCCCTCCGCCCAGCGGCGGCCCAGTTCATCAATCATGTAGGCCGATGTGGTGCCAGACCCCAGGCCCACCACCATCCCGTCCCTGACCATGGACGCGGCTTCGATCGCGGCAAGACGCTTCTGTTCTTCCCGCGGGTCACTTATCTGGAGTGTCATGTCCGGGTTCCTGCTATCCTTCTGGCCGGCTGTCTCCACGACGGTCATTGTCCCGCCGCCGCCCTGTCCATAAGCCAGATGAGTTCGCCTTCGGTCGTGATGTGGCTGGCGGGTTCCGCCGGGTCACCGGCGCGTACCTTCGCAAAC
>NZ_JABLUU010000025.1:0-27137 GCF_018491655.1 Komagataeibacter oboediens
TCTGCTGTGGTTTCATACCGTCCCCAACTGCCAAACCCAACCGACACTTGATGAAACGGGGTGTCTGTTGGCTTTTTAAGGCTAATCCCAATCATGCCACCGGGATTAGTCTGTCCATACATCACGGATGCTGGTCCATTAACAGCTTCAATCCTCTCAATGAATGCGGTTTCCCCTGAACTTGCGCTATCGAGTTGCAAGCCATCCACAAAAGATTTTGTACTAAAACCTCGCTGTACTATTCCTTGAGATGTACCCGCTATACCTCCTCCACTCTGGTAATTTCCCAATTCTTCTGAATACACACCTGGAGTATAACGCAAAGCTTCGGCAACGTTTTGCGGTTGCTGATCCTGCATCAACTGCTTTGTAACGACATAAATTGAATTCGGTATTTCGGTTATCGGAGTATCCGTCTTGGTTCCTGCCATAGTCGTGGTAGCGACATACCCTACCCCTGGCCCCGTTGGATTTTCATGAGCAACGGTACCACCCACACGCACGGGGCCGAGGGTGATATTGGCAGCTGTTTTTGTCAGAACAACGGTGCCATTTCCTGACGGGGCGTAACTTAGTCCAGTCCCCGCAAGCAGTTGTCCCAGCGCCTGCTGCGATGTCAGCTGCCCATGGACACCAGAGGTTTTGACACCGCGCAGAAGCTCACCCGGCGCCGTCAGTTGAAGGCCCGACTGCTTGCCAAAACTGAGAAGGGCCGATCCGAGAGGCTGAGCGCTGATGTTGTAGGTGTGCGTGGCCTGAGCGACGCTTCCCGCCACCGTGGCTGTGGCGGATTGCGCGTGAACGGGTTCGAAGAGGGCGAACGCGATGAGGGCGGTGCTGGTGAGGAAGAGGGCGGCGCGGGCCGGGACGCGGGGCGTGGGTGCGGGTAGAACGGCGACGGGATGAAACGTATCGTGAACGGGTTGTGGCGCGCAGGTGCGGTCTGAAGCGCGTGACGGGGTCAAGGGGCCTATGGCCCCTTGCGGGTGCAGGGCAGCGCCCTGCGGTATCCCAGACATGAGCACCCTACCCGCTGTCTTAGTGCACAATCCTCTGTTGTCTGTGTTCCGGCCCTGCCGCCGACTATCGGTCCCTGACGTCACCCTCTGGTGCTCCCATTTTACACGCGCTCGTGTCTGTTGCAGGTGCTTGTGTTCCGTGAACTCTCCATCCAGTTGAGAATTCCTTGCATTCGCACCCTTCTACTGGGGTTGACGGTGATGCGCGATTTTTTCCAATCGATTTTGTTCGATTGTCTTTTTTTTCTGATCGGTCCGGAGCGCTGTGGCGCAGGCACCACAATGACAGGGTACGGGAGAGGGTGGCCGCATCGGGGATGGTGGGAGAGCGGTGGACGTAGCGGGGCGTGGACTGGACGATGCTTCCGCCGCCGTGGCCGTGGCGGATTGCGCGTGGAGCGGTTTCACATCGAACGAGCGTGCAACACTGTAAAGCCCGCCGCACACAATGCGATGGTGCGGGGCATACAGGATACACGACGTCGCGTTGCAAGATCCGTGATCTGGCAGTGCAAGAAACATGTAGCGTCCTGCAAGAGCCACCAGTGTGGTCGACAACGATCGCAATGCGGCCGGATGACCCGACCGAATAGCCGCTATCGAATCACGATAAGCCAGGGAGAAATATGGTAGAGCGTGGCCTGCTGCGCCCGCGCGATCGCCTCCAGCGCCTCATCCGGTGCGTTCAGCGTATAGGTCCCGGTGATGTGCCGCGTAGCCTGAGGCGACAGGACCATGACGCGCGCCGTCAGCCAGGGACGCAAATGGTCGACAACGTCCCGCATTGGTTCCTCATCCGCCACCAGCAGCCCCTGCCCCCAGGCCCCAATATGATCGGGCGCGACCAGAGCGCGGTGGGTTGTATCCTGATGGATATCCAGTGCCTCCCCCCCGGCAAGTTCCTCACCACCCGGCCGCACCGGGTCCCCTGTGACACGAACGCGCCCTTCCCGCACGGCAACGAGAACCCTTTCCCCCGAACGCCTGA
Source organism: Komagataeibacter oboediens (assembly GCF_018491655.1). Lineage (NCBI taxonomy): Bacteria > Pseudomonadati > Pseudomonadota > Alphaproteobacteria > Acetobacterales > Acetobacteraceae > Komagataeibacter > Komagataeibacter oboediens. The sequence goes on from NZ_JABLUU010000025.1 coordinate 2,008, forward strand.
TATCGAACGACGTTCCGATGTCAGCCGTGGTGACCTTGCCTGCCGTCACCACAAATGGGTGGCTTGCATCGTGCGTCACGGTAAAGAATGCCTCGCCTGCCAGCAACGTGACGTGGCGCCGTCCGCCAGCGCAGTCCAACGCAATGGCGCTTTTTGGCGCAAGCCGGATATGGCTTCCATCCGCCAGCGCCATATCCCGTGTTTCGGCAGTCGAGGTCTGTGCATCCGCCCGCAAGCGCAGCAAGACATCCGGGGCGATGAACCAAGCCATACAAGCCGCTGCAGCAAGCGATACGACAGCGCGAGAGACAAGCTTACGCCCCCGACGGGGCGGGTTGTAGCGGGACGTGTTTTGCCAGTTCCCAGTGTTCGTCGGTGGCAGGCGGGAAATCAGTCCCGCCGTTTGCTGCATGACGTCCCATGCTTCGCTATTCAGCGAAGACGCCGACCGCCAAGCCTCGAACCTTGCGCACAGGACCGCATCGTCTGGTTCATCCTGCATCAGGATAAACCATTCGGTGGCTTCCCTCGAAGCGTTTTTTTTATCCAGGTGTGAGTCTGTCGCCATACCTACCCTCTGGCGCGAAACGCCGGATGGCTCCGCGCGGCTGATCCGTAGAGCCGATCCTCTATCGGTAAGACGACCGGAACAGGGTCTTTTCCAAAACAATCGCCTGCCGTGCAAGGCGCGGACAGCTTGCAGCGTATCATGAACGGTTGAGCCGTTCCTTGCAGTGCTCCAGCGCTTCGGTAACCAACAGCCCCGCGCTCGCCACCGAAATGCCAAGAAAAGCCGCGATCTCCCTGAGCTTTCGATCGCCAAAGCGGTGCATTTCGAACGCAATACGCATTCGTTCCGGCAATTCCGCCAGCGCTGCACGTAACTGATCTATCTCTTCATGATGAGCCAGCACCTGTTCGGCATCAGGCTGAGCTGCAGCGACAGTTTTGGCAACCGTATCAAAGTCGCCCAACGCGACATGCAGCCCCTCCCGCCGTTCTCGGCGGCTGCCATCGAATGCGAGATTGCGGACAATGCTGTAAAGATAGCTGCGCGGCGCATGGAAACTGCTCTTGCGCGACGCCTCCTCCAACCGGAGCCACGCTTCCTGGACGATATCTTCCGCGCGGCCCAGATCGCCCGTAAAACGTTTGGCGTAGTTCACGAGATCACGGCGATGTACGGAATAGAGAGCCAGCAATGTGCCTTCCCGCGCCACGATCCGTTTCCTTTCTTCGCGCCACCTAGACCATAAATGATAATTAGTCGCAATTATGCTTACGCGAGATGGCCTCGAAAGGCAAGGGAAAGACGGCGCCTCAGGTATTGAATACTGCATGGGTGTTCAATAGATTTTTTGGATCCTACTATCCTGATTTTGTCATGGAGCGGCATCACACCTTGCAACCACTTCGATTTGACCAAACGGCATGAATATAGATAAGGAGTTTACTTTAGTTAACGCCTATATTTTTATATTAAATTACCAGTTGTAGGTCAGATTTCCATAAACTCGCCGACCTTGACCGACAAAGCAATTAAATGTGCTACATGATGTTACATAATATTTGTTTGTCAGATTGGATATTGCCATCTGCGCCTTCAATCCCTTTAGCGTAGGTAACATATTTCCAAAATCGTAGTGCGCGCCTATATCGAAAAGAGTGTAGGGTTTTGTCTTGAACGATTCGACTTCATCCGCATAAGTATATCCTATGTAGCGCAGCCCCCAATTGAGTCCGAAGCCCTTGAATATATTTCGTGGAAGCGTGTAATCAAAAAATACTGAAGCCATATTCCGTGGCACCTGAGGAACGGACATCCCTTGCTCAGAAATGAGATTTCCATAATATGAACTCGTATATGGATTGAACCTCTGTTCTGTCAGATTCGTTTTTGCGAAACGAACATCCGTATAGCTGTAAGATGCGACCATTCGCAGATCCCTCATGATATTCGCATTCGCGGATATTTCAAAACCTTGGGACCGAACGTGTCCGCCATCACTACTATATCCTGTATGGACCAGATCACTGATCAGATAATGATCTTCATTGATCCGGAACGCTGATGCCGTAATCAGAATATCCTTGTTCGGAACCTTATATTTAAGACCAGCTTCAAGCTGATTTCCCGTCAACGGGGCGAACGGCGTTCCGCGCCAATCGGTGGACGTCTGCGGAATGAATGACGTCGCGTAACTAAAATAAGGAGAAAGGCCAAATTTGAATTTATAAATTAGACCCGCCCGCCATGTAAAAGCATGTCGAGGTTGCGGAGCATATTTTGTATAATTGGACGATGCCGGATATGAACCTATTGTAGATTCACTTCCATAATTGCCCGAAAAATTCACCCAGTCTTCCCGACCACCGAGAAGAACGGACAGTCCCTTCCATTTGATCTGATCCTGAAAATACACTCCTTCCTGAAAATATGAATACTTACTAGATACCCCATAATTTTCACACTTTGAAGAATTCATATTATAGCACGGGACATAATTTGGTCGTGGATTATATACGTCTACCAAAGGAAAACTTGTGAAATCAAAAACACTATTTCCTCCGCTGCCATACTGCCTGAAATCAGATCCTACTACCCATGTATGCCTGACAGGACCAGTTGAAAAATTCCCAGACACGCGACTGTCAAGTCCGACTGTCCTGTCCTGAGACTGGTTGTCCCATGTAGCAATTTCTTCTTCTGTAGGACTGACGATTCCGTTCAGATAGGATGTTTTTTGCGTTTGATGAGAATTTTCCCATCGGAAGGTTTGAGAGAATGTCACATATCTGTTGAACTCATGTTTGAATTGATATTCAAACATCTCTGCATCCTCTCCCATCTCATTCCAGTTCGGCGTCCCTAAAAAATGTGATCGGGGAATTTCAGGGTAAGTACTATTTCGGATCAACGTTCCAAGTATTGGCTCCTGATTTGCATAAGCGGTTCCATCCCCTGGCGTGTACATATACATACCAAGGAGACTTAATGACGTCTTTCCATCAATATCCCATGTTATTGACGGCAAAACACCGACCCTGTGATAATTAACATGGTCTACCTGCGTGCCTTGCGTTACACCAATCGCCGCAACACGATAACGAAGGTTTCCACTTTTTGTAATTTTGTCACTCAAATCAACAGCAGTTTCGTAACGACCCCAGTTGCCAAATCCTACCGACACTTGATGAAGGGGCGTATCTGTCGGTTTCTTCAACCCCGTTGCAATCATACCGCCTGGATTGGTCTGTCCATACATAACTGAAGCCGGACCATTGACTGCCTCGATACGTTCCAGAAAGGCAGGTTCTCCACTGCTGCTGGAATTTGTCATCAAGCCATCAACAAATTGCGTGGTACTGAAGCCGCGCTGCATGATACCCACGCTCGTTGAGCCAGATCCGTTCCCATAGGTCCCATCAGCTTCTGAATACACTCCCGGCGTATATCGTAGCGCCTCCACGACGCTTTGAGACTGTTGGTCCTGCATCAGTTGCTTCGTAACAACGTATATGGAATTCGGTATTTCAGTTATTGGCGTATCCGTTTTAGTTCCTGCCATGGTTGTTGTAGCAACGTACCCAACGCCCGGTCCTGTGGGGTCCTGGCGCGAGACGGTTCCGCCTACACGGACGGGACCGAGCGTGATATTCGCCGCCGCTTTTGTCAGAACGACCGTATTGTGTCCGGCAGAGCTATAAGAAAGCCCCGTTCCGGCCAACAACTGGCCAAGCGCGTATTGTATGGTGATATGCCCATGGACGCCGTGCGTATTTATCCCCCGCAGCAGAGCGGAGTCCGACGTCACCTGAATTCCGGCCTGCTGGCTAAAGCGCATCAAGGCGACAGAAAGAGGTTGTGCCGGCACGTCGAAACTCCGCTGTTCGGCTTCCTGGGTAACGATTGGCGCCGCGCAAGAAGCATTTGATATAATCGTGGAGAACACACTCAACGCCGTTGTTACTGCGAACAGACCAACACCCCGCCTCTGCTGACTGTTCCGCCGCTTCCCAGTTTCTGACTTCACCGTGTCGACCCTTCATGGATATGATCTAGAGAGGCGGCCTGCCCGGTATCTCACCCAACAAGTTGAGAACTCCTTGCATTCGCATCCTTTGATCCTGAGACGACAGGCCGGATCCGTTTTCTAAAAAAACTTCGCGAAGACACTCCGGAAAACACGCGCGGTGCTGCCTTGGGGCAAGCGAACCTGTGTGTTCAGTTAGCTCTGACGAAAAGAGGATGCGCCATAACGGAGAATAAAAAACGTTTTTAATCAATCTATTAGGCCAAATTCGGACGCCTGATCCACGAAGCATGAACATGGAGAATTTCGGTGAAATGCATGCAAAATGCTTGGTATGGACCGAGGTAGAATTCTTACAGGCTCTATGCTAAATTCGTGAAGCGAGGACGTGCAGGATGCGTGCGAGGTGTATGCAAGACCTGAATCATGGTCGGCAATAACCGTGTAGATGGTAGCCGAGGCTTCCCCACTCCCCTTTCTGAGCAGGATCGCGCGGCCACCTGCCCTTCCGTCCCTTACAGGCTGGCATAAGAGCTACGGTGACTTAACCCGCGCGCTATCTTGTCTCAGGCAGTGGTTGTCAGGTCGGATGAACAACGAACTGATGCCATGGCGATGATCAATAGATCGCAGCAAACCACGGACCAATCCGTCGGACGTTTGCCTGACGTGCGTGAGCGATAGCGTCCAGTGTCGCGGAAGGGTCCGAGAGACTATAAACGCCGGAAATGGGCTGCGTAGCCAATCGCGACGACACAATGACCTTTCCCCGCAGCCATGGACGGAGGCGTGCAATAACCTCGCCCATCGGTTCGTCATTCGCCACCAGTAGCCCGTCGGCCCACGCTCCAATCTGATCCGATGGATAGCTCTGCATGTGCCAGGCTGCTGTGTCCGCCGTCAGAGACTGTCCTTCGCCCAGTTCCTGTCCGGCGGCTGGCAGCGTTCCCCCTCTTACACTGACCCGGCCAGATTTCACGGCGACAGCGATACTCTCGCCCTCACGACGCACGTCGAATACGGTTCCGATATCTTCGGTTTGAAAAAGCCCCGTTTTCACGACGAACGGATGACGCTCATCGTGAGCGACCGAGAACAATGCCTCGCCTCTCAACAGGACGATATGCCGCCGGTCGCCATCGAACGCCAGCGCACTCGACGGACCAAGCCTGATGGAACTGCCATCGGGAAGCGGAATTGCAATACTCTGCCCCGCTTCCGTCAGCGTGTCGGCCCGCAGACGCAGTGCGATTTCCGGCGTTATAAAAACCAGGGCGAAGCAGGCTGCCAGAGCGGTCACCCCCACCATGCCCCATCGCCATGAACGTGACTGCTCTCCAGTCCGCCGAACAAAAGCGACCGTCTCAGATTGCGGAACCTGTGCGCGGGTGTGACCGGGCCGAAGCTGCTCCACAATTCCCATCGTTTTTTCCGTATGGAGCCATGCGTCCTCATGGATAGGCGAGGCCGTCCGCCACTGGCGGAATTCCTGCTGTGTCACAGGATCATCTGCTTGTTCCTGAAGCAGGATAAGCCAGTTGGTCGCGTCTTTTAGGGCTCGCTCACGGATCGGATCAGATTGCGTCGCCATTACGGTCCTTTGGGATCAAGACACAGAACATAACTATGCCCGGTAGCATGGGATGTCCTTCCAATGTGTTTGACGCGGACCAAGGTCTTTTTTCCAGAACAGAGGATCATTTTCTCATGGCCATTCGACGTGTTGCCGACAGCGATCCACCGCTTCGGACACCAGAACATGCGCCATGGAGACGGAAATATGCAGATGCTCGGCGATCTCGCGCAGCTTGTATCCGTCAAAGCGGTGCATCTCAAAAGCGACCCGCATCTGTTCCGGCATTGCGGTCATAACCGCTCTTACTGCGTCAACCGCATTCCTGTCGCGCATGATCTGGTCAGGTGGCGCTTCACCATCGGTCGCGTGTTCAGCGACCGTTTCAAGGGCGCCCGGATCAAGCAGACCATTTTCGCGTATCTTCTGGCGGCGATAATCAATCGCGAGGTTGCGCACGATACTATAGAGATAACGCAAGGGGTCCGAAGGACTGACGTCAGCTACGATCCTGCCAAACCGTAGCCACGCTTCCTGCACAATGTCCTCTGCCTGGGATCGATCGCTGACAAGGCCTCGGGCATATTTCAGCAGTGCGCTCTGATGCCTTGCATACAGGGCGCCAACCGAACCTGTCTGTTCCAACATGTCCACCGTTTCCGAGCCTTAACTACTCTCCACACGAGGTCACCCCGAATAGGGAAACTTGCGATCTATTCTTAATTTCAATCATTATCTCGTTTATGACAGTCCGGCAAGCTGGTCATTGCCACGTTGTGAATGTCGTATTGGAATCTTCTGCGCCTCCAACGTCATACCGTTTGGAGGGCGCATACCATGAGAGAATTTACGCGACATGCGGGAGAAACATATACCGGCAGCAGCGACCGTCCTCCGCCCCTTCCTCGTCCGCGACTAGAAGGCGCAGGTAGAGCCCGAGATGCGCTTCGTCGTAGGCGTTCACCCGTTCGGTGAGAGGGGGATGGTCGAGGAAAGACGGGTCCGTCATGACGGTTCCTCATGATACCGCGACCAGATCGGTTCGATAACAAAGATCGGGATTGCTGACCGGCCCGGTTCGCATGCCCCGCCAGAAATCAGCGCGCCCAAGGGGAAAAAAACGACATGACCGGAGCGGATCAGGAGGATTCCACCCGGCCAAGCCCCCTATCCTGCCGCGTCTGGATATCGGAAGTCTCGTTTAGAAACATGACGCCGCGTCCCTGCCCGGACTCGATGAACAGAATGCCCGCCGCTTCCAGCGCACGACGGACCTGATCGATCGTGCCCTCATGAACGCCCAGACCGCGTTCGGATTCAAGGCGCTTGAGCGCGGTCAATGCTACGAGGGCCTTTTCAGCGAGCCTTTCCTGTGTCCAGTTCAAAAGTGCCCGTGCCGCCCTTACCTGTCGGCCAGTGATCATCCGCGATCACGTCCGCCACGCAAGGCCTGCACACCAGAAATGCGACTATAATAGTCGCCTTATGGAAATTCAATATCGTTCTTGCCGGACGATGGGAAAGGGGAATCGGCATCCCCGCACCATTCAGGCGGCTTAATCCTGTCGGACAAGAATATTGGGCTGAGCAAAAAAAAGCCCCCCGTCAGGCAGGGGGCTCTGCATCGCGTCGGGCAAGCGCCTCTTTGAGTTCGCGCTTGATCTGCCGGCGCTCGCGTTTGCTGAGATGAAAGCTGGTCAGTTCGGCGCGCAGCATCTGGATATGGTCGTGTAGCGTGGTCATCGTCCTGCTCCTTTCGTTTCTCGAAGACAGGACGGACGGCTCATGCCGGGGCGGACCGGGTCAGGGATCGCCGCAGGCGACCGGCTCGCCGGCGCGTGGGGGAGCCGATTTTGTTCGGCGTGCCCGGCACGGGTGCGTCGGGCAAAATTGGGGGGACCACGTGTCCTTGACGCGGTGCGCCCTCGCGCATGGTACAATGGGAAGGCTGAGGGAAAGCCTCGTATTCCTCCTGCGTCTCACGTCGGGCGACCAGCACGATTACCCGCGCCCTGAAAGAGCCCGCCAAAAACCCGAAAGGCCCCGCCCGGAGAGACCGGGCGGGGTTGGTCGTGGGAGGTTCAATCCCCGTTCCGGCTGCGCGGCCGGGTCCAGATGAGGGAGTAGCCCTCGCCTTCCTCGTCGGTGAACAGGTTGGCGAAGATCGGGGCGGCGAAGGAGGGATCGTCCAGCTTCAGGCTCAGATAGGTGCGGCCTTCGCTGGAGCAGCGGGTCCATGCGGCACCGAGTTCAACCCGTCCGAGGTAGACGCGGTAGTTGGGGGCATTGTCGTTGGCCCGGTTGGTTTCCGCCACCAGACGGACGTTGCGGGCCTGCAGGGCCAGGGTGACGATTTCGCCTTCGAAGCCTTCGCCCACCTTCTTGAAGGAACCGATGTTAGCCATTGTCGTATCTCCATGCTGTGATCGGGCCGCGACCACCGTGGCCTCGATGGCGATCGACCAGCCGGAGGCGAGCGGCAGAGCACCCCTTGGGGCCGCAGCGCAGCGGAGGACGGCAGGGCCGGAACTTTCTTGTCCCGCGAGGAATGACGGCGCAGCCGTCAGGGGAAGAAAGTTCTGGCACGCCGTTGCGGCCAGCCGATCGAGGCGCAGCCGGTCTTCGGCTAGATCAGCCATCCGACAGAGGCCATGGTATGCGGACCCGCCAGCCCCATGGAGATACGATGCCGGCATGACCGGTCCATGAAGGTGGGACCGTGCTGTCTGGAGCGAAATTGTTTCTGCCTGCTAAAGGGTTCTGCAAAAGCTGCTGGTCGTTTCCACAGCCAATCCGGCATGATGCCCATCATCCGCGCCTGTTTATGGGCACGTTCGCGCCGCGTCGCATGGCCCTGCCCCCAGCACAGCGCGCTCCATCGAAGCCGTCTGGACGATCCCTCTTTCGCCTCTGCCGTCCCGGCCATGTCACCGATGACGAAAGCAGGGCATTTCATTTCACTGGACCAACCCCGCAGGCGCACGGAGACAACACCTGCCCCCATCCCGTCTGTCTTTCCGGGCGGGGCCTTCCGGGTGAGGATGTATTTTCACCAGTGAGGCGCGCAGGATATGGGGAGCCCGACGTTACCCTGCCGTCAGCCTGTCCGCGTAAGGCTGCAGCGCCCCGATAATCCGGCATTCGGCGACTTTCCCATGCTGGCATTGCGCAAGGAGTTGTGTCAGTTCCTGCCGGAGCACGCTCAGATCGTGAATCCTGCGCTCTATATCCGTGACGTGCGCCTGAACAATCTCGTCCACCTCTTCACAGGACCGGGTTGTCTGCCCCGCCAGATCCAGCAGTTCCCGCACCTGGTCCAGTGAAAACCCGAGTTCACGCGCCCGACGGATAAAGCCCAGACGTCCCAGATGCGCGTCATCGTAAACGCGATAATTGCCACTGCTTCGGGGTGGATGCGGCAGCAGTCCGACACGTTCGTAATACCGGACGGTTTCGACCTTCGTTTCCGTAAGGCGTCCGAGTTCGCCAATCGTATATGTCCGCGTCATGAAACTCTTGACCCTGTAGTGACTACAGGGTGGATATGGGGTGCTCGTTGTTTTTTGCGAGAGTGTCGCCATGCCCTGCTGTCATGACTCCTGCTGCCCGAGTTCCACACCGCCCTCGACCGATTATGATGCCCGCCGCTGGCATCGGGCGCTCTGGATCGCCCTGATCGTCAATGGCGGGTTTTTCCTGACCGAGATTGTCGCCGGCGTCATGGCGGGTTCCGCCTCCCTGCAGGCGGATGCGCTCGACTTCTTCGGAGACACCGCGAATTACGCCATCAGCCTCACCGTCACGGGCATGGCGCTGGCGTGGCGCAGCCGGGCGGCCCTGCTCAAGGGCGCCACGATGATTGCCTTCGCCCTCTGGGTGCTGGGCAACACGCTGTGGCATGCCTGGTCAGGCACTTTGCCGCATGCCGACACCATGGGCCTGATCGGCGCCTTGGCACTGCTGGCCAATGGTGGTGTCGCCCTGATGCTGTACCGTTTCCGCAGCGGAGATGCGAACATGCGTTCGGTCTGGATCTGCTCGCGCAATGACGCCATCGGCAATCTGGCGGTCCTGCTGGCGGCACTCGGCGTCTTCGGCACCGGCACGGGATGGCCCGATATCATCGTGGCCTTCATCATGGGAGGGCTGGGCCTGCATGGCGGGACACAGATCGTGCGTCATGCCCTTGCAGAGACCACCAGCGTCGGGACGGAACTGGCGACCTGAAAACGGGTATAGAAGTTCGGCCGACACTCACGCGCCAGCCTCCCTGTGGAACCTCCAAACCGGGATGCCCATCTGTTTGGCTTTGTCGGCCAGATTGTCCTGAATGCCCGATCCCGGAAATACCATGACGCCTACGGGAAGGACTTTCAGCAGGGCGTCGTTACGCCGGAACGGGGCCGCCTTGCCATGCCGGTTCCAGTCGGGTTTGAAGGCAATCTGCGGAATTTCGCGGTGATCAGCCCAGCGGGAGGCGATGAATTCCGCCCCCTTGGGTGAGCCTCCATGCAGCAGCACCATGTCGGGATGCTTCTCCCGCACCTTGTCCAGACGCTTCCAGATCAGGAGGTGGTCCTCGTAATCGAGCCCGCCAGTCACCGCGATCTTGGGGCCGGGAGGTACGAGCAGTTCGGTTTCGGCCTTGCGGCGGGCGTTGAGAAAATCACGGCTGTCGATCATGGAGGCCGTCAGGGTGCTGCGACTGACCAGCGAACCGGAGCGTGGCCGCCAGGGTGACATCGTCAGGCGTTCAAACTGGTCGCAGGCGAGGTCGCGGAAGATCTCGTAAGCATTGCGTCGTTCCAGCAGGGTCAGCCCCTCGGCGATGAGGCGCTCCAGTTCCAACGAGCGGATCTCGCTGCCATCCTGTTCCTGCTGGCTGCGCTTCTGCGCCTGCTCGTTGCGATCAAGATCGCGTTCCACCTGCCCGACCATGCGGTGAAAGACATTGACGGTGGACCAGAGCAGCGGTTCGAGATCGGGTTCCAGCCTTGTGTCGGTCAACGTGGCGGACAGGGCGTCGAAGATGTCAGCGACCGCGCCCTCGATCTGGCTGGCGTCGGGCAACGGCCTCGCGTCCGGCTCATCCTCGAAGGGGCGGTGGCCGTAAAGCTGGAGTTCCGCCAGCACGTAGGCGGTGGAAGAGGTGGCGTGTGCGGGTTCGAAATCGTCCGGTGTGCGGGTCATAGGTCTGTCCTCCGGTTCTGGCCGCGCCCCTCGCGGCCTTTCCGGGGGCGGATAGCGGCAGACGAAGGCCAGGCCGGAACCGCGCATCGCGCGGCCGGAACGCAGTGAAGGATGGCAGGGAGACGGCTATTTTGCTTCGCGATGCAAAGCGCGGCACGCGCGGCGGAAAATAGCCGGCTCCGCCATTGAAGGCCCGGTCTGGCTGACGCCCGCTCCCCTCCAAGAAAGGCCGCGGGCGCGCCTCATCCGGAAACGGGACAGCCCCGCACGGCAGGGAAAGAAGATGCCCCTCATCCCCCTTCCCGGCCCGCCTCAGTGCGTGACGGGATGCAGAAACCGCGCCACGTCCTGCGGGGCAAGCTGGGGATGCAGGATCGCCCGCATCGCCCCACGCCCGAGATAGCGGAGATCATCGTTGAAATCTGCCAGACGCGGTGACAGCACGAGGCACTCGATCCCGGCCTCCTGTGTCCGGGCCTGCAGGGTCGTCACCGCATGGTCTCCGGCCGGGTCGTCATCGCGCAGCACGTAGAGGCGGCGCAGCGTAGGCGGAAACGCTGTGGCGGCGAGATGCGCCGAGGACAGGCAGGCGGCCAGTGGCAGATCCGGCATGATTTCATGGAGCGAGAGCACCGTCTCGATCCCCTCGCCCGCCGCCAGAACGTCGGAGACCATGCCAAACCGCACGGCATTGCCGAGCAGGTCGCCCATCGCCCGACGGGGGATTTCGACAGGCGCCTTGCCACGTCCGTCGCGCGCCAGCCAGGTCCGGTGCACGCCGGTGACGTGGTCCTCAAGGTCGGTGACGGCGGCAATCAGCGCGGGCCAGGTCTCGGTCGGACTGTCCGCATCGGCCCGGTAGTAGCAGTCAGGATGGAAACGCAGTGATGGCAGGCCTGACAGGCGGGTCAGATCACGCTGGCGCAGCCAGGTTTCCGCCAGTGTGCCCGCAATCGGGCGTGACATGGCCCAGAGCCGACGTGCGGCGTCTGCGGTGCCAGATGCCTGCCCGGAAGTATCGTGGCTGAACACATGGGAACGGCCGCGATCAGGGGCCGATCGTGGCTCGGACTGCGGCAGGCAGAGAAAACGCCGGGCCTCATCGGCGACATCACGAAAATCCAGCAGCCCGAGGCTTTCACGGATGATGTCGAGCAGATCGCCGTGCTGTCCTGTCGCGCCATCCGTCCATTTACCCGCACGGCCACGGCCGTCCGGTCCACCATGCAGACGGACATAGAGCGACTGCCCCGGGGTGTTATGAACATCCCCGACCAGCCAGTAATTGCCGTGCCGTCGCCCAGCCGAGAGGTAATGCCGGCAGACCGCCTCGGCGTTCTCGGCCAGCCTGCGGGCCAGATCGCCAGCATCCCATGACTGCGTATCTGTCATCTCACCCTCCCTGCAGGCTTGATGCCTCCATGATTCCCCCGTAACGGCAGAGGCAACGGGCACAGGCCCGAATGCAAAAGGATAGTCCCATGAAGATTGCCGATCTGGTCGATCATATCGCCACCACCACCGACACAAGCAAGACCGATACCCGCAAGGTGCTGGACGCCCTGATCGAGGCGATGACCACTGCCGCCAAGGCCGGTGATGAAATCACCCTGCCGAACTTCGGCAAGTTCAAGGTGAAAGAAGTCGCCGCCCGCGAAGGCCGCAACCCGGCCACGGGTGCGACCATCCAGATCGCAGCCTCGCGCAAGCTGGCCTTCACGCCTGCCAAGGCGCTCAAGGACAGCCTGAACGACTGACCTGCCGACAGGCAAAAGGCGGCGGACCTCGTCCGCCGCCCCTTCCCCATCACGCTGGCCTCTGATGATGGACGCATTCATCCGACCTTCTCCATCAGCTTGCGTGCCCTGCCCTCAAGCTCCAGCCGCGTGTCCTGATTGGTCTTCGTCCGCGCCAGGGCCGTTATCCCCTGCACGAAATCGAACACGCTCTCGGGCTTGCGCCCTTCCTCGTGCAGCACCGTTTCGATGATCTTCGCTGTCTCTGGCTTCGAGAACCCGCGACGACGCAGGAAGGTCTCACGATCCTCATCGCTCCTGGCCACCAGCGCCCGACGCGAGGCCTGGATGCCGGAGACGAACGAGGCCGGGCTGGCCGTGGCGAAATTCCGGAGCGCTGGCGTGGCCTGATGCACGAAACGGGAAGCAGCAAACTTGCTATGCCGGATCGTGATCTGTTCGAAATTTTCGACGCCCCACAACATCCTGTTTTGACACACCCCACGCAGATAGAATGACGCAATGCCAAGGCTCTTGCTGCCGACTTCGGAATTCCAGGCATAGAAACCCCGGAAATAGAGATCGGGGTCACCATTGGGCAGGCGTCCGGCCTCGATCGGGTGTGTATCGTCCACGAGGAACAAGAACACATCGCGATCCGATGCATAGAGCGTGGTGGTTTCCTTGGTGATGTCGACATAAGGATTGTGGGTCATGGTGACCCAGTCGATGACACCCGGCACCTTCCAGTTGGTATCACCTGTGCCGTCACCGGCAATTTTCTGTACCGCACCAACCAGTTCGTGGTCCCAGATGCGGCCGTAATCGGGACCGGTCACGGCGCGTAGCTCGACGCGGCCGTCCTCGGTTTCCAGCGTTTTCACCAGCTCGGCCCGGTGAGACAGCAGGCCGTGCTGCAGATTGATCGCTGCCAGTGGGACCGGCAGGTTACGCAGGTACGACGATGGGGCGCCGACCAGGTTGCACATCTGGCCGAAGGACCAGTGTGTGGGTGCGATCGGGTCACTCTGTCCCGGCACGGTCAGGGTCAGGCGCTCGGCATTGTCGCGGCTCGCTTCCACGCGAATGGCGCGGCTTTCCACCGTGCGGGCCATGGCCCGATCCGCCCGCGCCAATGTGGCGGCGTGCAGGTCGGACAGCGACAGATAGCGTTCGTCATCGGGGCGGGAAAACCACTCGGACGATACGCGGGCGCTCCGTTCGCCGCGTGACGGGTCGATCTTAAAGCCGCCAGATGCGGCGCCACGGGACGCCGGGGGCAGGATGGTGGTTGTGGTCATGGAAAACTCTCCTCTATGCCGGTTATTCGGCACAGAAGGCGAAGCCGACCTCTCCCTCTTTCCGGGGCGCCGGACATAAAAAAGCGGCTTCCGGGCACCGGAAGCCGCTGTCTCCAAGTTCCAGACCTCATAAGGGTTACTCGGCGGCGATGGCCTCCACGCCTGCGCCCGCTCCCCACATTTCGGCAGGGGTGTCATCTGGTCGCCCTATCGTCCGCAACGCCTCGGGCAGCCAGCCCGAACCCTCCAGCAGCCGCTCGGCCTCGCGCGCCATGTCGGGCTTCTTCAGGTGGGCAATGCGCTCTGCCACCTCATCACCGCGCGCTTCCCGCACAGCCTGCAGGATACGAGCTTTGGTCACCCGGCCGAGATAGTTCTCGACCGTCGGCTGCCAGCCCGCCTCGACCAGATCGAGGCTGAGGGCAGATGCCAGACGGTCTGCACGCTTGAGACGTTCGGTGACGCTGCGCTGGGACACCGCGCCATAGGCGGGCATGCGCTCGTAGAGCGCGTTGACCCCGAAGGACAGGCAATGGGCCAGCAGTGCCATGCGGCTGGCGTCGTCCAGCCCGTCGATCCAGCGCCACAATGCATCCTCGTCTTCCGGCAGATCATGCTTCCAGCCCTCGTTGCGCTGGCGCAGAGCGTGGGCGGGCACACTGCCCGGCATGTCGGGGGAATGGACCGGCAGGGAGATTTCGCGGACATAGGCTTCAAGGCAGTCAGCCCCCGGTGTCTGCCAGTACACATCCCGCACCAAGGTGTGCAGCAGTTCGGTCAGGGCAATGTGCGGGTTGCTGGCAAACGCATCCCGCAGCGCCAGCGTGCGCCAGGCCGTCAGTTCGGTGAGAAGCCGGTCGGGAAGCGGCTTGATCCCGTCTTCCTCCTCGGGCTCGACGTCGGGAGAGATGCCGTCGCCCTCCCCGCCCGCATCGCCGCCATCATCAGCAAGACATTCATCCCGCCCATCATACGCAGCATAATCGTATCCATCGGCACCACCGGCGTCATCGACCTCCTCCGGCTCGATCGGCATGTCCTCGGGCAGCACGAAGCCCCGCTCGACCTGCAGCGTGCCATCGCTGGCAAGGCTGACGAACACACCTGCCCGCGCCCTGTCAGCGGGATCGAACACCAGAGGTCGTTCTTCCAGGGCAAGAATGGCCTGTTCGATCTCGCCCAGCCGCGCCTCGACCTCGTCCGGATATTCATCGACCTGGGCATATTCGGCCTCGATGGCTTCCTGCTCGGCACGCAGGGCTTCGAGACGGGCTGTCTCTTCATCGGTCAGGGGCACTTCCGTGCCATCGATCTCGACGAACTGCCGTGTGTGCCCCCATGGGAACGACAGGGCGGTTTCGACCCACTTCCAGCCCTCGGCGCGGACCTGTTCAGCCGCCTCCTGCAGCTTTTCCATGACCAGCCGGTCCAGAATGGCCGGATCCTGCAGCCAGCCGCCGTCATCGGCTTCGAACAGGTCGCGCATGACAGGACCACCGGCCGCGAGATAAGCCTCCAACCCAACGAAGCGCACGCGACGATCCGAGGCCCGCATAGTCTTTTCCGT
The DNA here is from genome assembly GCF_018491655.1 of Komagataeibacter oboediens. Taxonomy (NCBI): domain Bacteria; kingdom Pseudomonadati; phylum Pseudomonadota; class Alphaproteobacteria; order Acetobacterales; family Acetobacteraceae; genus Komagataeibacter; species Komagataeibacter oboediens. The sequence goes on from NZ_JABLUU010000025.1 coordinate 17,409, forward strand.
CAGCATGCGGCGGATGACATAGGGTTCGCGGTTATGGCTCTGGGATACGATGTCCCAGACCTGTTCCTGACGGGCATGATCATCGCTGATGGAAAAGGCCATCAACTGTTCCAGCTTCATGCCGTCCTGCTCGTAGATCTCAAGCAGTTTGTCGGAAACGGTCATCAGCCGCAGGCGCTGTTTGACGACGGTCGGTGCCACGAAGAACGCGGCAGCGATTTCCTCCTCGGACATGCCCTTCTCCAGCATGTCACGGAAGGCGCGGAACTGGTCCAGCGGATGCAAGGCCAGACGCTGGACGTTCTCGGCCAGGGAATCGTCCTCGGCGAGAATGGTCGACCCGGCCTCGCGGACCACGCAGGGCACGGGGGCCGTCTTCACCAGTTTTTTCTGCTTCACCAGCAATTCGAGGGCGCGAAAACGACGCCCACCGGCTGGGACTTCGTAGGTGCCGGTCTCGGCCCCTTCGCCGTCAAGGATGGGACGGACATTCAGGCTCTGCAGCAACCCGCGGCGCTCAATGTCGCAAGCCAGTTCCTCAATCGACAGGCCGGACTTTACCCGCCGCACGTTGGACTGGGACAGCACCAGCCGGTTGAACGGGATGTCACGGGACGAACTGAGGGTGATTTTGGGAATAGCGGTCGCCATGGCGAAAAACTCCGTGACGGGCGGACAGGAGACTCTCTCCTACCCTCTCAACCCGTCACGAAAATCCGCGCAGCCCTCTGACTCTGACGGCCGCCCCCGCACCAACCCGCCCCCTATTCCCGGCAGAAAAGAGGGGGAGAGCAGAAGGTCCAGTTTCGGAGAAGTAATCAAAAAAAATAAACTGCCTAATTTTCTGTGGAAAAATGACCTGAGTAGGCAGTATTTTACTAATTTTGTTTTGTTTTATTATAATAATCTATCAACCACCCTCTGGGAGTTAAGGTAATAGTCTTACGTCGTCGATCACTATCATCTATCGTACTCTCAATTAGTGCAGCTTGCTCCAAACTACGTAAATGTGGCTGTAGTGCCTGAGGTGAATCATAACCAAACTCCCCGTAGTCACCTGTAGGAGATATTCCCTCAGGTCTTTGAGAAATCACCTGAAATACACTCCACCCAGTACGCGTAATACTCTGTGTATCGGCAAGATTTTTTTCTGCTTCTGATGTAAGCCAATGTTTCAATAATTCATTTTTCTCTTCTTCATTTTGCGGTTTCTTTCCTTCGAATGCACACCACAAGCAGTAATCTTCGCAAAATTTTAGCGCAATTCGAAGGTTATGATTCGATATATCGTAGACAAACTTAAAGCCATTTGATGCAATTGGGATATATGCGTCCACTTTCGTTTTAAGTATGCTGGTTCTTGCCTCTATAACATCACCAACATCGTTATCCGCTAATGGAGCTAATTCTATAGGAGTAGCTAATTTTCCTTGGAGCCTATTTGTTGATGCCACACTTCTTATAATTCCACGTGCTCCACAAAGAACCCATTTTATTCCAGGAAAAGAAAGAACACTATCTCGAAGATCTTCCAGAACCTTTCTCGCTGTTAATGATGTATCCAATAATTCCATATTATCAAGAAGACAAACAAATCCGCCTGAACAACCGGCTGGGAACATTATATTTAATATTTCCCTAAGAGAGGCTTCCAATCCTGCTCCGGAAAAAGCTGAGCTGCCATTTACTGAATTCGTAGTACTAGCATTAGCACCAAATCCAGCAATACTAAGTCCACCATTAAATGATTTAATTATCGGATCGTTAGACCACCGCCTAAGATCTTCTAGTTTTCCTACCGGAAATCTTGTTTCATCTAGCCATTCCAAAGAAGAGATGAAACTTACCATTCTAAGAAGAAATTTTTCTTTAAATGCTTCTATATTTTCTGTAGCAGAAATTTGGAATATATGATCGACGGGAATAAACGCAGGTTTGTTTTCTGGATCATCTAAAAATTCCTCATACAGAGTAAAAGCCGCTATGCCCACCAAACTGGTTTTACCAACACCATTCTGACCCTCTATTGTTGTATGAAGATCAGATGAAGTTAATTTCATCCGAAGAAGACGCAATTCTTTATCACGACCTTTGAGTAATTTCTTTCCTTCAGCATTAGCTTTTATTGGTGCTGTACTGAATGGATTTCCGCGGAATCCGAATTCAGACCATATATTACTCATTGATCATATGACCTTTATTTATAATTTATATAATTATTGATTTTATCAGACGTTTCTATGCACTGCTAGAGACAAATTGAAATTTCCAAAACGCATTTAGAAACTAAATGTTTATCCGAAAGGTAGCCTATTAACACCAGCCTCCCCAATGTCCGTTCTTGGAAAGCTATGATAAGCGCTTGAATGACCGACATGAGGGCGACTGCAGCCTGTCTGCTCCATTCTTGAAGACGACATACGGCTTTACGAGGGAAGCAACCGGTTTGATTCTGGTGACAGATTTTCACTGGTTTTATCATCGCATCAGGTCGTCAGCGAAGCGTCGCAAAAGCGTCCGTAACTGATCGAGGTCGGCATCCGTCCAGTCGACGAGAATGCGGTTCGCCAGTCTCTGGCGGGCCGCATTCAGCAGGTCGACCATTTCCTGTCCCTTTCCAGTCACTGTCGCTTCGCGAACACGCCTGTCCGCGGCAGACGGGTGGCGCTCGATAAGGCCCAGATCTTCCAGCTTGGTCATTTGTCGGCTGATCGTCGTATGATCACGCCCTGTACGGTCCGCGAGTTCGACAACACCGACAGGACCGTAACGCCCTACGCGCGCCAGAAGCGGAAACAGGGCGCGATCCAGTGGAATGCCCGCTTCTTCGATCAGTCGATCATCCCGACGCGGGCGGTTGATTTCATCGACCAGATCGATGATCGCGGCATGCAGTCCGCGCAGGATATCAGGATCATGTGTATTATTCACGCTTTTTGTTGCCTTGGACGCCGCTCTGAGATACGTGAATATTACACATTGATTCGCGGAGTTGCCAGTGGCCTTCGATACAGACGTCCTGATCTCGGGTGCGGGGGCCGCAGGCCTGACGCTTGCGATCGACCTCGCCCGACGCGGGGTTTCGTTCCGACTGATCGAACAGAACACGCAGCCGTTCAGCGGATCGCGCGGGAAAGGCCTCCAGCCCCGGACGATGGAGGTCTTCGAGGATCTCGGCTTCGTCGACCGTGTGGCGGCAGCAGGCGGACCCTATCCGCCGCTGTGCCAGTATCGTCCTGATAGACCCCATAAAGTGTCGCTTCTGACGGAGGCGGAAGTCTTCCCCACTGCCGCCGAACCTTATGCCGCGCCGCTGATGCTGCCGCAGTTCGCAACCGAAGCCGTCATGCGGGAGCGGCTTGCCGAGCTTGGGCATCATCCCCGCTTCGGCACACGGCTGACCGGATTTGAACAGGACGCACATGGCGTAACGGCAAGGATGGGTGGGGAAGCCGGCGAGCATATGATCCGCGCCCGGTTCCTCGTCGGAACCGACGGCGGCCGCAGCTTCGTGCGCCATGCCCTGGCTATTGATTTTCCGGGAGAAGCACTGGGCGTGCGTGCGATCGTTGCCGATGTGCGGCTGGAAGGTCTTGATCGGTCCGTCTGGCATCGTTTCCAGCTCGGTTCACCGGCGACACAGGTGATGATCTGTCCACTGGCGGGAACCGATCTGTTCCAGGTTCAGGCGCCCGTGGCACTGGAGGGAGAGATTGACCTGTCTTCGGCCGGACTGACCGCGCTCATCGGGGCCCGGACCGGCAGAGGGGACATCGCCGTCCGCTCGGTGTCCTGGTCCTCGGTTTATACGATGAATGCGCGTCTGGCTGATCGCTACCGGGTCGGACGCATCTTCATTGCGGGGGATGCCGCTCATGTTCACCCGCCAACCGGTGGTCAGGGTCTCAATACCAGCGTTCAAGACGCTTATAATCTCGGCTGGAAGCTGGCCTCCGTGCTCGCGGGTGCGCCGGAAGCGCTGCTCGACAGCTACGAGGCGGAGCGCCGGCCGATCGCGTCGAACATGCTGCATCTCTCGACGCGGCTGCTTGGTGAAGCAAGGCAGGGCACCATGCGGCGCGATCGCGAAGCGCGTCAGCTCGACCTCGGTTATCGCGGCTCATCATTGAGCGCGCCCGGTTCGGTGGGCGGCAAAGTGCAGGCGGGCGATCGCGCACCCGATGCGCCCTGTCGCGGGCAGGCGGGGCAACGGACACGGCTGTTCATGATTTTTCAAGGGTCTCACTGGACCCTGCTCGGCTACCAGCCGCACGACCGGCCGTCGGCCATCGCGGGCGTCCGTATCGTCGCCGTTGGTGCGGAGCATGAACTCGTCGACGAAGATGGCAATATCGCCGAAGCTTACGGGATCGAACCCGGTCAGTGGGTGCTCGTACGTCCGGACGGTTACATCGCCGGGATCTTTCCCTCTGACGGACTGGAGCCGCAACTTTCGCGCTACCTCGTGCATGTGCTGCCGTCCGGCCCGACCGATACACTCGCAGGGTCATGATGGGGGAGAAGCGGACGGTCGGCTGTCAGATCGGAATAATAGAAAAGCACCCAATCAATACTGTGAAAACCTCTGACAGCCGGACACCTCAGTAACAACCGATCAGCCCCGATGAGGCTTGATCCCGACGATAGCTGCCTATCGCTCCACATTTCCATCTGCACCCTCGCCGTTTACGGAATACGACAACATTCAGGAAACCTGATCCACGATTTTTTGGATCCATGTGCTTGTGATGGGCGCATACGGAATCAGCATCCGGTAATAAAATGCGCCATATAGCAGGTCGAGGGTAAGTTCGGCCTCTTCTGAAGAGACCCCGAACTGTTCGAGCGCCTCTTTTCCCGCTTGCCGCCTTGGGGCAATCCACCGATCCCAGAATGCCTGTTCGAGCACGGAGCAGGATTGAGCGGCGGCAATCATGTGCCGCAGGAGTTTCCGCCGTGGTGCGTCCAGCGCCGCACTGAGGTCTTCAAGCGCGAAAACCAGCGTCTGCCTGACGTCCTGCCCCGTTCTGTAGGCAATCTGTGGGGTCAGTTCCGACAGGAATGCGTCCATCACAACGGCAGCGGCACTGTTCCAGCGCCGGTAGAGCGTTGTTTTCGCCACCCCTGAATGACTTGCAATCGCCTCCATCGTTACCCGCTCCGGGCCCAGATCATAGGCGAGTTGCAGCGCTGCCCCCTGTGCGGCCTCGGTCGCCTGCTGACTGCGTTTGCGGCCGCTTCCTGTTGAGGAAGCTTTTGCAGCATGAGATGGGTCGGGACTGTTCAAGATCGTTCTCCAGCACACTGCGGGAAAACTGCCACCGTCCGATGTTTTTCGCAACGATCCGTATCGTTTATTGACTACGATACGGAGCGTATCATAAGTGTTGGTCCTATCCTGATAACGGTCAGGACAGGACAGACACCGGAGCAAACCTGTGATTGGACAATCCATCCAGAAATGGGACGCCCTCGACAAAGCCAGAGGGGCTTTCCCCTACCCTTCTGACCTGTATCGCGACCACTGTGTTCATCTCAGGGTCCTGCGCGCCGGACGTGCTCATGCCCGGATCGTGTCAATCAATACGGATGCGGCACGGCAGGCCCCGGGGGTCGTGCGGATTCTTACCCATGCCGATATTCCTGGCCTCAACAGTTTTGGCCTGATCGCGCCCGATCAACCTGTCCTGTGTCATGACCGGGTGCGCTTTTGTGGTGATGCCGTAGCCCTTGTAGTGGCCGAGAGCGAGCAGGAGGCGCGTCATGCCTGCAAGCTGATCCACGTCGAATATGAAAACCTGGCCGCCCTGCTGGATGCGCGGCAGGCACTCGCCCCCGATGCGCCGCAGATCGGGCCAAACGGCAATCTGTGCCATGAGGTCGATCTGGGTTTTGGCGATGTAGATGCCGCGCTGGAAGCGTCCGACCATGTCGTGCGCCTGACCTACAGTACGGGGCGGCAGGAACATGCTTTTCTGGAGCCCGAAGCGGGCATCGCCTGGCGTGATGAGAAGCAGCGGATCGCCATAACCTGTGGCGGACAGAACCCTTTTGCTGATCAGAAGCAGATTGCCGCCATCCTTGGTGTTCCGCTGGCGCAGGTCCATGTGTCGCATCCACCCATGGGGGGCGCTTTTGGCGGCAAGGAAGACCTGAATGTTCAGGCGCATTTGGCACTGGCGGTACACGCTACGGGTCGCCCTGCCCGCTACGTCTATGAGCGTGAAGAAAGTATTGGCTGTTCTGTCAAGCGGCATCGCTTTGAGGTCGATGTCGCGGTGGGCTGTGATGCCATGGGCAGGCTGACGGGTTTCAGGGCCAGCCTTCTGGCCGATACCGGGGCCTATATGACGTTGGGGCCGGCCGTCCTTGTTCTTGCAGCCGAACATGCGTCCGGTCCCTACCGTTTTCAGGCCAGCCGGATTCAGGGCAAGGCCGTCCATACCAATACCTGCAATGCCTCGGCCTTTCGCGGGTTTGGCAATCCCCAGGTCATTTTAGGCATTGAGCAGGCGATGGACGCGCTGGCGGCGAAATGCGGCATGAACCCGGTGGACTTCAGGGTGCACAACCTGCTTCGCGGCGGTGACCGGGCCGGAGCCGGGCATATCGTACGCAATGATGTTACGCTGCCACGCCTGATTGCAGCAGCCCGCAACGGGCCATTACTCCGTGCGTCTGAGGCGGAGCCCCTGCGGCCAGATGAGGATGGGAAGCTGCGCGCGACCGGCTTTGCCTTTGTCTGGCAGGGGTTCGGGCTGGGGGCCGGGGCCGAACCCGGTTCCAGCGTCACCCTGCGCCGCGACGCAGACGGGCAGTTCTGGCTGGACTGTTCGAGTGCAGACCTTGGCGAGGGCAATCTGTCCGCATTCCAGCAGATTGCGGCATCCGGACTAGGTTGCGCGGCGCATGACATCGGGCTTGATATCGGCACGACGGATAATACGAATTCGTGGTCCACGAATGCCTCCCGCTCGGTGGTCGTGACGGGCAATGCCGTGGCGAAGGCCGCCCGTCAACTGGCAGTGCGGATTGATGCGGGTGAAAACGGAGCGCTGGAGGAGACCGCACATTTTGCACCGGATTTTCCAGAAAAACTGACACTGGGCACGCCGCACGTGGGGTATTCCTATGGCATCCAGGCCGTTCGCATTGCGCTGGATACCGCGACTGCGAATGTCACGGTGGAAGAAGTCGAGACATGGCTCGATGCCGGAACGGTCATCAATCCTGATGGGGTGACTGGGCAGATCGAAGGCGGTCTGGCGCAGGGGCTGGGCTTTGCGCTGAGCGAGGATCTTGTGCAGCACGAGGGGCGCGTCCTGAACAACCGCTTCTCATCCTACATCCTTCCCACCATCCGCGATGTGCCGGTGGAGGTCCGTGTTCACCTGATAAATCACCCTGATGCATCAAACCCGCTGGGTGCGCGCGGCATTGCCGAAGTCGGGCTGACACCTGCTGCGGCGGCCATCGCCAATGCCCTTGCGCGCTGCCTTGGCCATCGCTTCGACCAGTTCCCGATCAGGCCGGAGGCGATTCTGCCTGTCATGGAAAGGGCTCTGTCATGATCACATTCCAGCTCAATGGCGCACCGGTCCAGATCGCGCATGAGGGCAAGACCCTGTTGCAGGTGCTGCGCGATGATCTGCACCTCAGCGGCGCCAAGCTTGGCTGTGGTGAAGGCGAATGCGGGGCCTGCACGGTTATGGTGGATGGGCGGCCAGTCTGTTCCTGCCTTGTGGCAACCCAAACACTGCAAGGCGCTACGGTTACGACCATTGAATCCCTGGCCCCGACGCCGGACGGATCAGAAATCTGTTCCGCCCTGGCGCGCACGGGCGGCGTGCAATGCGGTTTCTGCACGCCGGGCATTGTCATGGCCTGGGCCGGGCGGCACCCTGATGACACCCCCGATGATGCCCTTGAGGGCAATCTCTGCCGGTGCACGGGCTATGTGAAAATCCGCGCGGCGCTGGAGCAGGCACCCTGCCTGCCGCAACACAGGGGCACCGTTTCCGGCAAGGCGGACCTGTCCTTGCAGGATGGGCTAGCCCGTCTGGCCCAAAACCCTCAACTGGTCCCGATTGCGGGGGGCACCGACCTTGTGGTGCGTGCGGGCCATGATCTTGGCGCCCACCAGCTGCTTTCGCTTGAGCGGCTGGATGCGCCGGAACTGCATCAGGTTTTTTGGGAGGATGGCAATCTCGTCATCGGTGCCCTGATGCGCTGGCAGGACATCCTGCATGATCCTGTCATCGCTCGTTTTGTGCCCATCCTCAGGGATGTCGCGCATGGGGTTGGCAGCCCGCAGGTCAGGAATGCCGCGACCATTGGCGGCAATGTGGCCACCGCCTCCCCGGCAGGTGACAGCCTTCCGGCGCTGGTCGCCCTTCAGGCCCGTGTCCGGCTCATCCATCATGATGGGAGCCGCGAGATGCCGGTTGCCGCGTTCATCACGGGGGCCGGGCGCACGCAACGCAGGGCAGGAGAACTGATTGCCGGCTTTGTCATTCCCGCAAAATGTCTGGGCCAGCCACAGGCCTTCACCAAGGTCGGCCCACGCAGGGCGCAGGCGATCTCGAAACTGTCCCTCGCAACGGTCAGAGTGCCTGACGACCCGGCCGGAATCAGCTTTGCGTTCGGGGCTGTCGGTCCCGTTCCCATGACGTGCCCGAAAGCGCATGCTTCTCTCGCCTCAGGGGCGCGGGATAAAGCGCATCTCAACGCCGTGACTGCACTGGCCATGTCTGAAATTACGCCGATCGATGACATGCGCTCTACCGCTGCCTACCGCAGGCGCGTGGCTGGCAACCTTCTCATACGGCATTGCCGGGTGCTTTTTAGCCCTGCGGCGGGCAGAGGCGACGGATGATGTCTTCTATCTGCCCACGGTCCAGTTTCGCATGATCCACCGAGCCGTGAATGCCCATGCCCTCGACCAGAGCATCAAGTGCGCGGCAGGTCAGCGGATCGAAGAAGCGACCCAGCGCCTCCCGGCTCGCCTGCATCCAGTCGCGCATGATGGCCGCGAGTTCGGGCTTGCGGGCGGCAAAGGCGTATAATTCATAACTCAGCAGCAGCGTGCGCGGCGTGGACCAGATGTTTCCGGCAATGATATCGACAAGTGCCTGTATCGCTTCCTCCCGGTTTCCGGCCTCGGCCAGCCGCCCGACAAAGGCTACGGAACTGGCATGGGCCACCTGCGTGAAAGCCAGATGAAGCAGATCGTCCATACCATTGAAATGATACGTCATCGAGCCAAGCGGCACCCCTGCTGCCTTGGCCACGCGGCGGTGCGTCGTGCCCTGCACGCCATGTTCCACGATCACGTCTAAAGCAGCATTGATGATGCGCTGCTTGCGGTCGGGGTCGGGGCGACGGATGGCTGAAGGGTTGCTTGACATGAGGAAACAGGTTTAGCCTTGCGCGATGTGTACGTTCGTACACAAGATGAATATCTTAATGACACGGGATGGTAGCAGTGAGCGAGAATACCGGAAAGAACGCTTCCCCCGGCATGACACGGCGCACGATCATCGCAGCAGGCGCAGTAGCCGGTGGCATGGCCCTTGGCGGCGGAGTGGCACATGCCAGCGCGCGCGGCCCGTGGCGGGGCGGGGTCTGGCTCAACAAACCACATCAGAGCGCGATCAGGGCCAATGCGCTTGAGATGACAACGGACAAGGGCTCCGACTTCTGGCGCGAGACCTTTTACGGCTTCACACG
>NZ_JABLUU010000026.1:0-26303 GCF_018491655.1 Komagataeibacter oboediens
CGCACGCCTTAGCTGGCCCTGTCCATTGCCCGCGTAGCGGTCACGGCCTCGCCGATCAGGTCCTCTAGGGCGTCCGGCTCCATATCTGCGAACCCACTCCGGGCTTCTGCCATTGTCCTGTCGAACACACGCCAGCGCACCGCCTCCTCGATGAAGCGAGACAAGTCGCCTTTCTTCATGCCGCGCTGCGCCAGGAAACTACGTACGGTGATGTCGGTTTCGCGGGAGACTGAAACCGTCCAACGAGTCATATCAGTAGACATATCATATCTCCATATAAGGTCTTATACGCTTATCATGATAAGCGCCTATATATATCTGTGCAATCCGATTTCATCTTCACAAAATGCATTACCCCCACATTTTCCGTGCGATATCCTGTTCCTCGGCGCCGACGGCATCGGCGTAGATGGCGGTGGTGGAGAGCTGGGCGTGACCGAGCCATTTCTGCACCATGTTGAGGGGAATGCCGCTGGAGACGGCGGCAACGCCGAAGGCATGGCGCAGGCCCTTGGGGGACGCGGCCGGGCCGGACAGGCCGGCGGCGTCCATGACCGCGTGCACCGCCCGCCAGCCGGTCATGCGGGACCAGGGCCACAGCCGGGCGGCCGATCCACGCCCTCGCCTACGCTGGGCCTCGCGGATGCCATGCACCAGGTCCAGGGCCTCGAGCAGGGAGGGAGGCACCGGCACGGCGCGATAGATCCCGTCCTGGCGCTTCTTGAGCGTGGCGAACACCAGCACGCCGCCGGCAAGGTCCACCCGGTCCGCCGTCAGGGCGATGGCCTCGGACAGGCGGCAGCCCGACCAGGCCAGGGTCATGCACAGCGTGCGGGCCTCGCGCGGCGCCTGCTCGGCCGCGCGCAGGAAGCGCGCCCGCTCGGCGACCGTGAGGTATTTGCGGCTCCCGTCGCGGTCGAAAAGCTGCATCCCGCCAGAGGCGCCTGCCGGGGTCGCCCGCTGTCCCGGTTTTCGGGTGCCGCTCATCCGGCTGTCCTGTCGCGATAGCCCCGCCGGCGCTTGGCCCGAAGCTGGCGGACGAGGGCGTCGAGCGCCTGCCCGGCATCGTCATGCAGCTCGCAGACCTGCCGGCCAGCCGTCCCGATCCGCCCCCACTGCCGCACCAGGGCGGTACCGCCGAACAGGTCAGGCTGCAACGACAGATGGTAGAAGCGCCAGCAGTTGGCGGCCGGATCCACGCGCACCAGCGCCGCCGTTTCGGGGAACAGCGACAGCTGGCAAGGCGGCCGGACAGGGGCCTTCGGGGCAGGTCTGGGCATGATATCCCGAAAAGTGTAACACATGTCACCCGCCCCGGACAGGAAAACCGCTGCAATCGCGGGGCCGGCCGGCCCGATTCAGGCCCGGCCTGTTACACTATTACCCATAGCCCTTTGAAACACCGGAAAATCGCGCGTAATCATGGAAGACGGTCACCCGACAGACCGAGAAAAACTGACAAAGCTTGATCAACCTGACGCAGAGACGCAGCCTCCAGATGCCCGAAACCCTGACCGATCTTCTCCCGTGGCAGGGATATCGCCCAATCAACCATCACCTGCGACAGGCTGCGCAAGCCGTTCGTCGTGCTGGTACAACCGTAATCCGGAACAAAGGCCAGTTCTGCACGATGCTGGTCAACCTCAGCACGGTCATAGCTGGCGGGTCGGAAAAGGCGTCGGCCTGCACCACAAGGACCGGACGCGGTTCGCCATAATCACCATTAACGGCAATCGTCACCAGATCACCACGTTTCACGCCGTCCACCCATCCCGGAAATCGTCCTCCTCGAAAAGCGCGTCCAGTGCGCGCAAGACGAGAGCTTCATCACTCGCCGGGGCGCACGCCAGCACCGCTACTTCACGGGACTGCCACCGCGCTTCTGCCTCGAAAGCACGCCGCTCCCGCCCCGCCACATAGCGCGCATGAAATCCCGCAGCACATCGGCAGCAGGCCGTTCATCCGCACTGGTTGCAGCCGTGAACGCTGCCTTCAGCGCCGGGTCAATCCGGAAGTTGAAACTCTCCACCTTCGGATGAGAGCTATTCCGGGGCATCATAGCCTCCTGATCTAAGGTCAAAGACTTATTATGCAATTGCATTCTGCTTCCCCCCAGATCGGGGATAGAACACTTCTCTGAAATCATCGCGTGTGTGACTGGGCCCTGAGTCTCAGGGCAGCATAAATGGGCATGTCTCCAAGTGCGCCGGCTACGACCATCGCAGCAAAACTCCCGGATAAAAGCGGCATTATCAACTCGGACGAACCTGTCATTTCCATAACCAGAATAATCCCGGTCAGCGGTGCACGAACGGATCCGGCGAACATGGAGGCCATGCCGACAATCACAAAAGGTGCGGTCGCCAGAGGTGTATCAGGACTTAATGCCTGTGCCACAACACTACTCCCCAGACCGGAAAGTGCCCCCAGGGCCAGCATGGGGGCAAACAGACCTCCAGGTGTTGCAGCGGCATAAGACAGGGCCCCAAAAATCAGCCGAAAAGCCAGTAGTGCCGGAATCTGATGTAATCCGATCTCGTTGTTTATGGCCGTCTGCGTGATCCACTTTCCCCCTCCAGCCAAGTGCGGTGCAAGACAAACCACCAAACCGGCCAAACCTCCCACCAGAACAGGCCTGACTGAGATGCTGATAGGCAGCCTCCCGGCCAGACGGAGCACTGCCATGGTCGTCCGGTTGTATCCGACAGCAACCAGGCCCGTCATGACCCCGGTCATGACGAAAAACAGCTGTTTGGCAAGCGATTCTGGAAGGATCAGAGGAACGACACTAAAGACCGTCTGGCTACCCAGCATGCCCCGGCTGACCAGAATGGCCGAAATGGATGCCCCCAATGCGGCACAAACCATTCTGATTTCAAACCGGCCGACCAGTTCTTCCAAAACGAAAACAGCACCGGCTGCCGGCGCATTGAAAGCGGTCGCCAGCCCTGCTCCCGCGCCTGCAGCAAGGAGGGCAAGGCAGTCTGTCTTCTCCAGACAGAGCAGCCTGCCAAACGTATGAGCTGCAGTCGCTCCCATCTGCACACTGGGCCCTTCACGTCCCAAGGCAAGCCCACTTCCGATCGCCAGCAGGCCACCCACGAATTTGACGGGCACCACCCGCCATGGCGCAGGCGGTGACGCACTCAACAAGACAGCTTCCACATGCGGGATGCCACTTCCTGCTGCAAGAGGGGCAAAATGACGAACGAGACCTGAAGCCAGCCATGCAGCTGCGCCAGATCCGATGATCAACAGCACGCCTTCGCAAGAAAAGCCATGCTGAAGCGACACTTCCATTCCCATATCTGTCCGGACGGCCTCCAGCCATTCCAGCAACAAGCGGAAGATACCACAGATCATACCGGCAGATGCCCCGATCACGACAGATGCCGCAGACAGGAACACCAGACTGCAGACATTTTCCGGTTTCCCTGATTGTGGAACCGGATTGGACAGAGGAAGCAACATGATTTCATATTTCTTTTCTTGTTGGTGAATCTGCCCAACAGAATGCTGATCAGCCGCTCGATCAGGAACCCAGTTCAGAATAAAATTATTTTTCCAATCTATCGTGAGATACCTGTCGCGCCATTTGCTCTGTTTTTTCCAGAAATCCCGTAGCCAGTGCCGAATAAAGCGGTCTGGGACAGACCATGCGGGATACACCGAACGACAGGAAGGCCGTGGCCAGCAGGGCTAGGGTCACCTGCTGATTGTCACATATTTCCATCACGATGATGGTTGCCGTCAGCGGTGACTGGGCAACGCCACAAAAATAGGCAGCCATACCCAGCAGTACAACGCCTCCAGGCGACGTATGAGGCAGAAACTGCTCGGCCCATCCTCCCATTCCTGCACCGATCGCAAGGGAAGGTGCAAACATGCCGCCAGGAATGCCAGAGCAGAAAGTAATCAGCATGGAGATATACTTCAGAAGAAAGAAAGACGCAGGATAATGCAGACTTCCATCCACTATCCCACGCGCCTGCAGATAGCCCGTACCATAAGTCGCACCATCTGATGCCAGTCCGATCAGAGCCAGTAACAGGCCGCATAGCGCCACAAATACAAGAGGGAATCGACTTGAAAACCGGCCAAGAAAAGCCGGTAGACCTTTTGAAAGGCGGATGACAAGACGGGCGAAAATCCCCCCCGCCAATCCACCACTTACACCACATACCAGAACGGCCAGCCATGCGCGTCCTACCGGAATAAAAACATTCGTCCGACCAAAATATGTATAGTTCCCCAACAGGGCAATTGCTGTAATCCCCGAAAAAATAATAACAGTCAGAGTACGCCCCGACGCCTTCTGTTCAAAGGAGTGCGCCAGTTCTTCAATCGCAAACACAACACCGGCAAGAGGCGTATTGAAAGCGGCAGCCATGCCGGCAGCCCCCCCTGCGAGGATCATACCATGCCTGGTGACATCATTATGCTGCCCCATGGCACGCGAAAATGCGTGCATGATGGAAGCGCCGATCTGGACACTCGGCCCTTCACGACCGATCGAGGCACCACAGATGAGACCCAAGCATGTCATCAGGATCTTGCCCAGCGCAATGCGCAAGGTCAGGATCCGGTCCACAAGCACGAAATTATGCATATGCAGGGTTGCGATTGTCTGGGGAATTCCTGATCCCTGAGCACCATTGAATAACAGGCGTGTCAGCCAGGAAATGGCAACAAGCCCGAGCGGGGCAATCACCAGCATGGACCATGGGTTTCTGGCGACAACATGATAACGCAGCTCGGCCGCCCAATCCCCGATATGGGCAAAGATTACGGAGATAATGCCAATCAGCACGGCCCCGGTACAATACATGATGGTTCGATGCCACTTCAGGGTCCTGACCCGCGCCAGACGCCGCATCCGACGGGCCCGCCTGGAACGGGTAGTAGCTATGGAAGCCTCATTATTGTCGTTCTGGGCTACGCCGGGAGAGAATAAAGGGGACATACTGACCATGGGAAATAATTTTCAGAATTACGAAAAGTTCAGAAAACAGACCAACCACAAATTTTGCCAGAATGCACGGAAGATCTGGACGTGGTCGATCAGGAAATGGACGGACCTGGAACGGCACAGCCTCTACCTAAAATGACAGTCAAAGGAACGTCTCTCCTGCATGATCTGTAAAGAGTCCGGCCTCGCGGACATAGGCTGCGAGGACATCGGTGGAGCGGTGGCGGGAGACGTCCTTGAGCCGGAAGAGACTGGCCCCGGCCCGCGCGCCTGAGGTGAGGAAGCCTGCGCGCAGGGAATGCCCCCCGAAGCGGGCCGGGTCGTAGCCTGCGGCCTGGGCAGCGCGCTGGACCACGCGGGCCACGGTGCGGTCGCTGATCGGGCCTGCGCTGGCCTGACCGCGCACCACGTCACGGAATACGGCTCCGTCCGTAATTCCGGCCGCCTCCAGCCAGGCCTCGAGCAGGGCGACGGGCCGGATGCGGCGTCCTTCGGGAATGGCGATGCACACGCCCCGCCCCTCGGGATCGGTCTTGGTTGCCCCGAAGCGCACGGTCATGCCCTCTGGGGTGCGGTCGAGCTGGTCGCAGCGCAGCCCGGCCAGTTCCGAGCGGCGGAAGGCCCCGGCCATGCCGAAGGCCAGCAGCGCCCGGTCACGGATGGCCTTCAGGTTTGTCGCCGGCAGGGCGGCCAGCATGGCCTGCAGCACCCGGTCATCGGCAGCCTGCTTGCGGCGCGGGGCGGTGCCGGCCTGACGACGGATGCCGGCGATCACTTCGGCCAGCACGCCCGCCTGTGGCTGGGCCTGGGGCGGCACGCAGCCGGCCTGACGATGGGCAAAGGCGATGGCCGCCAGCCGGCGGCCGATCGATGACGGGCGCAGGCCACGCGCGGCCTCATGGGCAAGGAACAGTGCCACCAGCCGGGGATCGGCGGGCAGCGCGCCCTGGTCCCGGGCGTGGCACCAGGCGGTGAAGGCGGCCCAGTCGCGCCGGTAGGCCAGGCGGGTGGCGGGCGCCCGGCTGGCGCGGGCATAGGCGCGGGCCTGGGCCAGCGGTGCGGCCAGGGAAGTGTCCCTGCCGGCCGGGCCAATCCCGTTAGGATCGATAATCACGAGAGGACGGTTTCCTGCGGTTTTCGGGACCGCCGGAGCTTGGCACAGACCTGTCCGGTAATCCATATTACCGGACAGGTTTGGGGCGGGGAGAATTTTTCATCCACGTCACCTGTAGCCACCCGCACAATCTGGCAGAACCTTACGCAAGGGCCTACTTCTGGCAAACATGATTAAGGTTTTAACATAAACCTTAATCATGTTAGGGAAATCCGGTGTCAGGAAAAGGTTGGGCAGGATGAAGCGTGAGGATCTGGCCGGCGGGATCCGGGAATGTCTGCAGCGACTACCCGCCTCCTATGCCCAACATTACGGGGTCGTGCCCCCATCGGTACAGCCGCCAGAAGCCATGATCGCATTCACCACCCATCAACTCGGCATCTCTGCAACGGACTTTGCTGATTATGGCGAACGCGTCGTTGTGCGTCATGCCGGGCAACTGTCTATCGCACGCTCGGCAGAACGCTACCGACGTTCTCAACGCGTTCTACCTAAACGTACGTAAAAGGCACTTTCGTGTCGTCAGCCCTACCTCGCGCATATCCGTCGTGCGAGGGCGACCACCCCGTTTGGCCCGGGGGACGAACGGCATGATCAAAGTTTCCTCCCCGTACGTCATATCCGATAGATATCACAATCTTTCCCGGCTAGGTTCATGTTGAGCAATATCAGTTCATGTCACCATTCACTCCATCTCTCTACAAAAACGGATGAATCACAACAGGCTGGTATTGTTCAAAAACTTTCGGATCGGGCTTTTAGAATTTTATCTGGAACATCGACATGACCGCATGAAAATGTTCGGCAGACGGCGTGCGTGTGACCTGCCCGTATTCATATTGCACAGTCGTGCGGATGATGCCCGTGGGCCACCAGTTCACGGCCAATGACCCGGTCTGCTGGTCGCCGCCATGTATGGGGCCGGATTCAAGATCGACCTGTGAATAGCGGGCCGCGATTTCCAGCACGCCATAGCCGTTACACAGCACGCTCTGTTTCCTGTCG
Source organism: Komagataeibacter oboediens (assembly GCF_018491655.1). NCBI lineage: Bacteria > Pseudomonadati > Pseudomonadota > Alphaproteobacteria > Acetobacterales > Acetobacteraceae > Komagataeibacter > Komagataeibacter oboediens. The sequence goes on from NZ_JABLUU010000026.1 coordinate 7,089, forward strand.
CATGACGGCGAGGAAAATGCTGCCGTGCGTCCCTTCCATTCCCGCTGCTTTCCATTGATGGTGTAGCCAAGCTGTCCGTACCATCCGTGAAAGCGTAATTGCTCGCTATCGTTATGGAGGTGGCTGTTCAGCAGGATGTCATAGGCCTCGCCCTGAAACAGCAGTCTTTTCCATGATACGGCCGCCTCCACCCCGAAGGCACCCCCGCTGTCGGACAGGATCTTTCCTGTATCAAGGTATTTTGAAACCGTCCCCGGATTGATTTCCGGGTTGTCGGACAATGACAGCGCGGGGGCGGCGTTGCGTGCGGAAGCCGGGCGGAAGACCCATTCCCCCGAGAATCCCAGATGGAACAGCACGGAGCGCGTGCGCACCGGCAGGCCGACAAGGCGGAAGGCCATGGCGCGCTGGTTGCCGTTTTCGCCCGGTCCCGCAGTGCCTGCGGTGGCGGACAGGGCGAAATGATAGCGTTTCCCGTATGCTTCCGCCTGCACGGCCTGCCGTTCGATACCCGTGGCCAGGTTGCGCGTCAGGGTGGAGATGCTGGAACGTTCGATAAAGACGGTATCGCCCTGCGCCTGCATGGATTCAAGGCCGAAGCTGGGCTTGAAAATCCCTGCCGTGAATACGAAATGCCGCAGCCCAACATAGGAAACCTGACCTTCAAACAGGCGCATTGGCCCACCGGGCGCGGGACCGAAATCCCATATGGCCCCGATTTCAACCTGCTTGTGGATATTCAGTCGCACACCATTGCGCATGCGCGCGCCCCGTGCCCCCGTGCCCGGATGGGCGGGGGACGCATCGGCGAACCCGCCCACATCAAGCTGATCCGTGGCGTAGGGCTTTATGGTCACGCCATGCAGGTCAATGGTGGGCACGTTCTGCGCATGGGTGGGACCGGCGTACAGCACTACGAAAAAGCATAACGCGGACCCGGCTTGCAATCGACATGACAAGGGATGGTAATCTCCACACAATGCTTGGGCGCGCTTGAATACAAAACACAATATGAATTTATGTATCTTCTTGAATGTTTTATGGAAAGTCGTTATATATAGAAAAATATCGTGTCATATTTTTTGAGATATGTTTACGGTTTATATTTCCTTTTTGCGAGAGATATTGTTCTTTATCGTATCTGCAAAGTAGTCTCGAAAAAAAGTGGCATCCGCTATTTTTTAACGATGCACGCAACATTCATTCCGACAAGGCCTCTGGTGCCCACGATGATCGTCCGGGCCTCAAGACGTGCCTCGCCTGGCTCAAGTAAGGGGATACGCTGGTGGTCTGGAAACTCGACCGTCTAGGCCGTTCGCCACCTTGATCCTTACCGGCGTCACCAGCACATCGCAGATGTTGGAACGGCTCGGTTCTTATCCTCACTCGAACGGTCTCGCCCTTGCCCTGCGAGAGATGGGCCCCGTCGAGCTTATGCTGTTCACGCTCGACTGGATCGAGTTCCCCGAGGAACTCTGCCCGTTCTAGCAAGCCATCACAATCGCCGATAATCCTTAGCGTATATCTGTGCCCATTTTATATACGCCACCCGTTTTAAAACCACCAGATGTATCCCTGCTGACCGCTCCCCCTGCGTTATCTCGCGATTGACCATCTGCGTCAGAAGGTTGATAGAAAAGAGGGGGGGGGGGGGACTTGGTCCCAGTCCGTTCGGAGCAGTCGTGGCGCTTCGCATCCACGCTGAAGCAGATACGCTCCGACATGGGGACAGCCGGAAAATCGGAAGGGCGCGCCGGGACGCGGGCGTTAATGACGTGTCCCGACTGCGCATGCCAATCATGGACATGCAGTCGTGTACGACATGGATTAGCCCTCTTCCAGATCCGCAGTATGAAGGAAGCATAACGCGATCAGAAGCGGGATGGGAAACAGGAAAAAAGCCGATGTCATGTCCTGCGCCGGTACGGACAGGAAAGCCCCGGCGATGCAGCAGCCCCACCCAAGGCCGGGGAGCATGGAGATGGGAGACAATGCCCACTTCCCGTCCTTCAGTCCCCACAGGTACGCGATGATGTTGTTGGCGAATTTAATGATGTTGTTCGTGACGACGATGGTCTGTACGGATGCGCCGGAAAAGCGCGACAGCACTTCCCCCTGCATGGCCATGGCCACGGTCAGGAACAGCGTCTCGGCCCGGGAACTGGCGTTCGCGGCATGGGACCAGTGCACGAACTGCGCCAGCAGCAGCAGGGCTGCGATCCACAGCCATTCATACCGCCACTGCCGCAGTGACCGGCGCACGATGGCGGCGCCCAGCGCACCCATGAAAAATAGCCCCAGCACGGTCCCCACACTGGCAACCCGCCCCCAGTCATGCCGGGCCAGCGACACGCCAAAGGTCGTGGAATTCCCGGTCATGGCCGCGCTGTAGATACCGTGGAGTTCGACATATCCCACGGCATCCACATAACCGGCGATCAGCCCCAGTGTCGCGACACGCAGGACAGGGTACAGGGCCGGGTTCATCAGACGATGAGGGGCTTGTCCTGACGCAATTTCGACAGGGTTTCCTCATCAAGGTTGAGGTGTTCCTTCACCATCTGGCGTGGCGACAGGCCCAGCCACTGGTTGGCGGAGAAATCGGCGAACCTGTCGCTTTTGAAGGCTTCGAGGAACACCATCGGCTCGTCACCGATATTTTCAAGGTAATGGCCCATGCCAAGCGGCACATACCCGACATCCCCCGCGCAGTAATCAAACGTGCGCGCCTTCCCGCCGGAGGCAAAGACGGTCATGCGGGCGCGGCCACGCACGAAATACTGCCACTCATCATTGTTGGGATGCCAGTGCAGTTCACGCATCCGACCCGGTTCGACGACATTGATGGCAGCCGCGATGGTCGAGGCCACGGGGAAATTGCGCGAATCCACGACGCGCACGGTCCCGCCCGCTGCCTTTGCCGGGGGCTGCTGCAGGAAGCGGTGCGTATAGCGGATGGGGGACGGACCCTGCGGGCACCTGATCGCGTCTTCCTTGGCGACGGTGGGTTCGGTGCCGTTGAAGATCCAGCGGGTCTTTTCCACGTCGGTCGGCAGGTTGGCGAACGCCGATTCCGGCACGCCGAAATTCTTGGCAAGGATGTGGCGGGGCGTATGCGCGAACCAGTCGCTGATGAGGAAGGTCTCGTTTTCCGAAAAATTGGCATCGTCGAAGACCAGCAGGAATTCGCATCCTTCGGTGCCCAGTCCCTGGATGGAATGGGGAATGCCGGCGGGGAAGTTCCAGATGTCTCCGGCCTCCACATCATCCACGAACGGGCGGCCTTCGGTATCGAGTGCCGTGACACGTGCCTTGCCCGCGATCATGAAGCCCCATTCGGCTTCTTTGTGATAATGCAGCTCGCGATACCCACCCGGCTTGAGGCGCATATTCACACCAGCCAGCGTCGTGGCGGCAGGCAGTTCGCGAATGGTGATTTCGCGTGCCCATCCGCCCGATCCCAGACGGTTGCGCGCGTCGGCATAGGAGAACTTCAGGTTCGGGATGGTTCCGGCGTCCGTATCGGGGGAGGCGAGGAGGTCGGGCACCTCGCGTTCACGTGGAAGGTTGCGGGGGCCAAGAATGCTTGCGCCACGATCACCGCGGATGGGTTCCGGTGCTTCAGGCTTGGAGGTGAGCCAGGGAAGGTCGGTCATTGTCTGGGATTCCTGGAAGATTGCCGCAGTCACAGTATGGAATGGAATATCCGGCGCATTGATTGATATCAATATCCGGCCGCCTCCTGCGGTCCTGAAAAGTCATATTGGGGAACGGTGAGATTTTGTTCAAAAACGTACGCTCTCATAACCGTCATTTGAGAGTATCCGTTGTGGTCAAGCGGCTTTTGGCGTCCAAAGCCGATCTTTGTGAAGCAGGGCGTTTGCGAGGACAACTACGGCGTGTCGTCAGTTATGACCCATCCGGCCGGATGGTCAGGACACAGGGCTGGTCCACCTTCGTCTCGTTGGCCGTTTTCTGGCAGGCGGTGATCCGGTCCCGACTGGCGTCCACAAGTCGGTTGGCCCGGACCATATGCCGCAGGCTTTCGGGATTGTCGGCCTCCATCATCAACGCACCAGATTCCCACCGATCCTGTCCGCCTACGATGAACGAGGCCACGCGCGTCCCCAGTGAGGACGGCAGGAGGTAGGTCAGGATAGGCGAGAACCCGATCCCGACAGCCAGACAGGCCAGCCCGACCTTCAGCACCCACCAATTCTGACGGTCCTGGGTGCGCGCCTGCCCGACAATGTCGGTCAGCTGCTGCCGCTCCACCTGAACCGCACGGATCGCGGTATGAAAGGCGGCCTGCATGTCCTGACAGACGGAAAGCCCTGCCTGTCGTACCCCCTGCCCATACGCCTGCGGCGTCATTTTCAGGGTCGGACTGGCCTCGATCGCCTTCATACGCGCGCCCACGTCGTTCAGGGCCTTGACCAGCCTGGCCAGGTCCGGCGTGTAGTCTGGCGGCCGGCTGTCCCGCCATGCCTGGGGCAGCGCTTCCACGCTGCGCCGGAGCACCGTCATTTCGGCGCACAGATCCTCAAAGGCACGGGCTGCCGGATCCGTCTCGCTCATGACGCCTCTCCTTCAGTAATGAAACCGGCACTGGGCAACCTCGATCCGCTGATCCTCTCCCGCGCGGCCCTGAACCCGGTAGACCAGACGATGTTCCCCCGTAATCCGTCGGGACCACCACCCGGAAAGTTGTCCCTTCAGTGGTTCCGGCTTGCCCAGCCCCTGAAATGGATGCCGCCTTACATCCTCGATCAGGGCATTAACCTTCCCAAGAACAGCATGATCTGACTGGAACCAGGAAAGATAATCCTCCCAGCCATTTTCATGAAAAATGACCTTCACGCCGACGGCTCACCCTGCGGCTCCAGAAGATCACGCTCGGTCGCCACCCCATGCTCGATGTCACGAATGCTCCCCAACAGCCTCTCCGCGTTGCGTGGGCTGCTCAGGAGATGCACGGTTTCCTGCCAGCCGGAGAATTCTTCTTCCGACATCAGCACGACACTGCCTTTCCCGGTCTTACGCGTCACGACGATCGGCGCGCGGCTGTTCACGGCTTCGTCCAGATAATGCGCCAGGTTCTGGCGCAGGTCGGTATAGGAAACACAGGTCATGATCGGTCCTCCATGACCATTATAACGTACAGTTTTCTGTACGTCTCCTGTTTTACATCCCCATATCCATATCCCGCCCCCTGGAGCGCGACAGCGAGCGCGTGCGCTGCGGCTGCAATCCATGATCGAGCGTCGATCCCTTCCGGACGCCCAGTTCATGCCCCTTCTGCCGCAGGAGGGATTCAAGCTGCGCGTCCCGCTTCAGCTCCCTGAGCGCCACACCCTGCTGCTCGCGGCTCAGCCCGTCCCACGCCTTCACGAACCGCGCGGCCCGCAGTTCTGGACTTGTCCGCACCCTGTCCTCGTGCTCCAGCCCCTCGACCAGCCTGCGCGCCCGTGCCGGCCCTTCCAGCCCATACAGGGCCTGCCGGATCTCCGGCTCATGCTTCACGGCGGTTTCCAGAGCGACCACCGCCCCGGGCCTTAGCCGTTCCAGAGCCGTGCTGGCGTCAAGCCATGCCTTCTTCTGGTGCTCCAGCACCGGCAGGTCCTGCTCCACCATGCGCCCGATGTCCCGCACCACCCGCGCATACTGCTCAACTGCCTGGTGGAGCGGATCACCACCCGGCACAAACCCACCCAGCCCGGCCGGCACCTGCGCGCGCTGCACACGCGGCAGCCGCAACCCGGCGAAGGGAGAGGCGGGAGCTTCACGCTCAACCCCACTTTCCCCCTTACTGGCCCCGGCATCCATCCCGGCCGACACGTCTTTTTCCGCCGTCCGACCACGCCCCCGTACGGACAGGTCCAGCCCGTCGAACATCCCGCGCTTCCGCTGCGCCGGTGCCGGATCCGGCGTACGGACAGCTTCGGCCTGCCTGTCCTTCTGGGGGCCAGAGGCAGCCTTCTCACGCCCCACCACGATCTCGCTCTCGGGGACATGCAGCCCGCGCCGCCGCGCAAACTCGGTATCCTGATCCCGGACCTGCGGGTAATCCAGCGTGGTATCCTTCAGCCGCTCGCGCGACAGCCGCCGCACCAGCCCGTCCCGGTCGCCCACATCATCCCGGCCCCAATGGACAGACACGCTCTCCCGATGCCGCGACAGCGCCACATAGGCCCCGTGCCGGTCCATGCTCCCCGTCGCCAGCACATGCGCCCGATCCACCGTCACACCCTGCGATTTATGGATGGTGGCCGCATAGCCATGATCCAGCGCGTCATACTCCGCCACCGACACGGACACGAGCCGGCCACGCCCGGTTCCACCCGGCCCGTCGAGCTGCACCGACAGCACGAGATCCCCGGCATCAGGCGACCCCACAATGCCCCGCACCGTGCCCAGCGTGCCGTTCTTTACCCCCAGCTCCCGGTCATTGCGCAGGAAGTAGATCCGCTCCCCATCCGCGAACACCCGCTCGCCCTGGACGGTCGGCACCAGCACGTCGTCACCCAGCTCACCCGCCTCCCGCCGGATGGCGCGTGCCGCCTCGTTCAGCGCCCGCACATCGACACGCCGGTGCGCCAGCATGATCTGGCTGTCCTCTGGCGCGGCCTGCCGGGCTTCATCCCACCCGGCCACTACCCCGGCCCGCGCCTCTTCCAGCGTGTCATGCCCACGCACCAGGCCGGCCGCCTCATAGCGCCCCAACGCCTCACCCGTCCGCCCGGTCGCAAGCGCCTTCGTGGCCGCCTGCTGCCAGTCTTCACGCTGCCGGCGCACCGTCGTGATCTCCACCGACCCGACCCGCTCGGCCACTGCCCGGAATGCCCCGCCGGCCTCGATCGCCTGCAACTGCTCGGGATCACCCACCAGCACCACCTTGGCCCCGGCACCGCGCGCGGCAGACAGCACCCGCTCCATCTGCCGTGACCCCACCATGCCGGCCTCGTCCACCACCAGCACGTCCCCGCGCTCCAGCAGGTCGAACCCACGCGCCCACGCCCGCTCCAGGGAGGCCAGCGTCCGGCTCTCGATCCCGGACCCAGCTTCCAGACCTTCCGCCGCGATCCCCGACAGCGCCGCCCCGCGCACCCGGTACCCGGCCTCTTCCCATGCCGCGCGGGCGACACCCAGCATGGTGCTCTTCCCCGTCCCGGCATACCCGACCACCACGGACAGGTCGCGGGACTTCGTGACCCCGCCCACCGCCAGCGCCTGCTCGTCCCCAAGCCCGTCCCGCGCCATCGCCGCCCGACGCACCGTCAGCGGCACCGCATGCCCCTGGGACTGCCCCATCGCGAGCGACGCCTCTTCCAGACGCTGCTCGACCCCGATCATCTCCCGTGTGGAAAACCGCTCCCGCCCATGACCGTCTTTCCCGAGGGCGACCAGCTCCGGACACGCCGCCACCCGAACCATGACAGCACTGAACTGTTCCGCGTCTGCCGTATGCCGGTCCACGAACCGCGCCAGATCCTGGCGGGTGAATGTGCTCTGCTGTCGCGTCAGCGCCTCCAGCGCCACATGCGGCTCGGCTAGCAACCTTTCGCCATTGCGCCGCGCGATCTCCAGATGGTCGGCAACCCGTTCCGCGTCCTCGCCCCGCTCTTCCCGGCGCATCCCGGCCGGACCGATCTTGTTCTGCGGCTCAAGGTCGATCCCCTGTGCGGCAAACGACCGATGGTCGATCCGCACATCCAGGTCCAGTTCGGCGAGCCGTTCATTGGCGAGCGACGCCCATCGCTCCCGCCATGTCAGCAGCAGATCCTTGTCATTCCATGAACGCTCTTTCGCACCAAACCCGATGGAAGGCTGATCCTGCTCCAGACCTTCATGCCGCAGCCGTGCCGCCGCAATCAGTCGCGCCGTTCTTCCAGCCGCTGCAAGCGCTTCTCCAGCGTCGAGAGCTTCAGCAGGATGCCGCGCTGCGTCTCCCGGATCTCTGTCAGCAGACGGATCATGAGCTTGAGCGGATCGTCCTCCCCTTTCTGCTCCATCAGGTCCAGGATCCGGCGCGAGGTCGTATGCGCCCCTGCCGCTTCGTTCAGGATGCGGGATTCCGTCTCGTCTTCCATGCACAGCCTCTCCGGTTCTGACTTCGATCCGTCGTGTGGACAGCATCACATGGGCATGGGGCTTCGCCTGTCCGTCTTCGCCAATATCCCAATGCACATTGAGATCAGCCACCATGCCGCGTTCCACGAACTGCTCCCGCACGAAATCCCGTGCCAGCGCGATCCCCTGCGCCTGGGTCATTTCGCGCGGGATTGAAAACTCCACCTCGCGGGCAAGCTGGGCATCCTTGCGCTTCTCGATCGCCTCGACCTCGTTCCAGAGGGTCGCACGGTCGAGAAACCGTTCCGGCGCGCCGTCGGGCAGCAGGATCTCGGAATGCACCACGCCGCTCTTGTTGGAAAAGTCATGGTCGCGATCCAGCCGCAAATCATGCAGGCGGGACGCTGCACGATAAGCCGCCGCCGCCACGGCGCTCCGGCCGGTGGCGCGGCTGATGACCTTTGCATGCAGGTGATAGATCGCCATGAGCACGATTCTATCACACCCCTTAAGCGCACGTCACGAAGTGACGTATAAGCGCGCACTCACATTTTACTGCACCATAAAGATTGATTACTCTGGATGAGTGACGCGGTTCTCGCCTGTATGGTAGAGTATGGCACAGACCAGCAGGACAGGGGACCGGAAATGCGCAGGCCACGGGACATTGATGCGGAACTGAAGGCGCTTCAGGAAAAGGCGAAGCAGCTTAAGGCGCAACGGACCATCCAGCTCGGCGAACTGGTCGAGGCGACGGGAGCCGATATCCTGTCGATCGAGGCGCTGGCCGGGGTGCTGCTGGCGGCTGTCGAACAGGCGGACGGCAAACCTGAAGCCATCGCGAGGTGGACCGAACGGGGGACGGCGTTCTTTCAGGCCGGCGCGAAAAAGGGCGGCCGGAAAGGAACCGGAAACGATCAGAACGGATCTGCTGGCGCTTGAAAGACGGATCAGGAAGCAGGCGGCCCTGATCCATCGCCATCAGGCACGAAAGGCACGCACCGACATGCGCGACTGGGCGAAGGCGCGACGGGAACGTACCCATCATCTGATCGAACTGGGCGGCCTGGTCCAGAAGGCGGGACTGGTCGATCTGACCGATGATGACCGCGCCACCCTGCTCGGGGCCTTCCTGGACATTGCAGGGCAGCTTCGGGAGGGCAGGACTACCGCGTCAGGCGACCTGAAAACACGCTGGAGGCGTGCGGGGCTTCATGCCTTCGACAGCGACCGGGAACAGGACTGACTGCGAAACACGATCACCTGATCTGTCCGCTATCGAATGCAAACGAAACCCTGAACCAGAACGGGAGAACCGAGGCCCATGTATTACGGCAAGAACGCCTTTTCTCTGCTCCTACGTTACACCCTTGCCCATGAGATCGAAGAGTGGGGCTGGGACATCGGCGACCATACATATGGCGCCAAGGGTTCTCCCATCATCATAGAAGCTGAATATGCCGGCCTGAAGATCGGAAAATACTGCTCGATCGCCCGCGAGGTGCTGATGATCCTGGGCAATCACCGACCGGACACGATCACCACCTACCCGTTCAAGAACCAGTGCAATTTCTGGCCCGAAGCGGCGGATGCAACCGATGACCATTCCACCAAGGGGGATATCGTCATTGGCAACGACGTCTGGATCGGCGCGCGGGCCAACATCATGTCGGGTGTCACCATAGGATCAGGCGCGATCATCGCCACGGCGGCCGTGGTGACCAGGGACGTGCCGCCATATGCCATCGTGGGCGGCAACCCGGCCCGGGTCCTCAAATACCGCTTCCCCGAAAAGACCATCGAGCGTCTGCTTGCAGTCGCCTGGTGGGACTGGCCTGAAGCATTGATACGAGAACGGATGCCCCTCCTGATGAGCGACGATATCGACGCTTTCCTGCGCGCTTTTGAAAAAGGACCCGCACAGGAAAAATCATGATGCAAAAACTGTTTTTGCTCCTTGTTGTCCTGCCGATCCTCTTCCGGCCTGCTTCAGGCTTTGCCCAGGGCAGAGGAGACTGGCTGCCTCAGTCGGACGTTAAATCTCCCTATGCGGCCTTGTCTGTTCCGACAGCACTGAAGCCGGTGCCGGATTCTCTGGCGAGCCTGTTGACCAAAGGCTATCGGATCACGACCACAGCGGATTATGGCGGCTCAGGAGCCCTCTTCACGCTGGTCTGGCAAAGGCAGACCGTAATCTGTGTTCTGACAGCGCCTGTGCCAGGCACGGATCAGAACGTCCCGACATCGCGCTGCTGGGCCCTGAACTGAGTTTTGCAGGCCGGACAGATTGGAAACCGTGTCTTACGCGACATCCCCTGGCTGACCGATGAGGACCGCGCAACCCTGTTCGGAGCCTTCCTGGATATTGCAGGGCGGCTTCAGGGCGGCGATGATACTGCTTTGGTTGACCTGACAGCACGCTGGAGACGTGCGGGGCTTCATGCCTTCGACAGACACCGGAAACAGGACAGGACAACAGGCAGACGTGACCATGACCGACCACGAGACACGATCATCCGGAGCTGACACAGTGCGCGAGCTTACGACCCGGATTGTCACAGCCTATGTCAGCAGTCACACGGTTCCGGCGGATACCCTGCCCGGCCTCATCGCCACAGTGTTTCAGGCGCTCGGAAATCTGGGACAGGCGACGACCGGAACACCGGATCTGGTGCCGGCCGTGCCCGTGAAAAAATCCGTGTTCCCGGATTACATCGTCTGCCTGGAGGACGGAAAAAAAATGAAGATGCTCAAGCGTCACCTTCATACCGTCTATGGCCTGACGCCCCAGCAATACCGGGCAAAATGGGGCCTGCCGGAAAGCTACCCGATGACCGCCCCATCCTATTCGGCACAACGGGCTACTCTGGCACAGGAAATCGGACTGGGGCGGACCATCAGGGCGACACCGGAACCTTCGGACGTACCGGACGCTGAAGTTCCGGTCACGCGCCTGCCAGAGAAGAAACGCGGACGCAGGCCAAAACTGGCCTGAAGGTCCAGACCGGGAGAAACGGGACATGAAGACGGATCATACCGATCGCGACGACTGGGAAGCCTGGAAGGACGAAGCCACACGCCGGGCACTGGCCGAGGCTGATGCCGGATTGTTCATCAGTGGTGAAGCGGTGAAAGCATGGGCGGCCAGCCTCGGGACCGATCATCCCCTTCCTCTGCCACAACCCGGGCAATAAGGGTAACGCTCTCGCACACCGCAGGAAGGTGACGCAGAGTGCAATGGTTACGACTATCCCTGATGCATTGATGGAACGACCGTTTCACGACCCTACGGCTACCCTTGTGACGACCCATCGACATACCCGAGGCCGACATCGCGCCTACCCATAAGTAGTTGTTCTTCATACACCATTGCACCACTGGTGCGGATGCTCAGGCACCAGCCTGCCGGATCTGGGCGATCATTTCATCGGGTGTGATCTCGCTGCGCTGGCGTGCATCCATAATTGCGGTGAGCGCTCTGTCATGAGGGAGCACATGCGGATCATCGGGTGTCGCCGTATGAGCGGCCCTGCCATACGGGGCCGGAAAGGTTATGCCCGTCACATCGGGATTGCGCGTAAACATCCCGGCCAGGATCTGGTCTGCCTGCTGGATGTAATTGCCTGGGACATCCCGGGGGGCGTACATAAAACGGGCACAGATATACGCTAAGGATTATCAGTGATTGTGATGGCTTGTCGGAGCGGGCGGAGCTTTCCTTCTGGGATGCCGGCGTCGGTCCAGAGGTAATCCCCGGTCAGGTTGATATGCTGCCAACCCAGCGGAGAGAGATGCTGAAGCAGATCAGGCGGAATGGATCGCCCCTGGCGTTCGAGATGCCGCATTGCGGCTCCGAGATAGGTGGTGTTCCAAAATACGATGGCGCTGGCGACGAGATTGAGCGCGCTCGCCCGATGTCCCTGGGCCTGCAGTCCGTGATCGCGGATCCGGCCGGTGCGATGGAAAAAGATGGCGCGCTTGAGGGCGTTCTGGGCCTCTCCCTTGTTCAACTCGCGGGTGGCGCGGCGGCGTTCCTCGGGGAGCTCGATCCAGTCGAGCGTGAACAGCGTCCGCTCGACGCGGCCCATCTCTCGCAGGGCAAGGGCGAGACCGTTCGCGCGAGGATAGGAACCGAGCCGTTCCAGCATCAGCGACGCGCTGGTGACACCGGTACGGATTGAGGTGGCGAGCCGGATCACGTCGTCCCAGTGCTCGGAAATCAGGCGTTCGTCGATCGGCTGGGCCACCAATGGGACGACAGTCGACCCTGGCTTCATGTCGCTGAACAGATGCAGGCGTCTGTTCCCGATGTTGGGGATACGCGGGGCGAAACGGAAACCGAGGAGATGGCATAGGGCGAACACATGATCCGAAACGCCCCCGCCATCGGTATGGTGACGCTCGATCGCAAGGTCGGCGCCATGATGGAGCAGGCCGTCGAGTACATGCGCGGCCTCGCTGGCACCGGCGGAGATGACTGTGGAATGGAACGGCGCATAGCGATCGGAGACATGGGTGTAGAAGGAGATGGCAGGTTCGCTGCCCTTGTGCGGATTGACGGCGCCGGTTGCCTGTGCACGCCGATCGAGCGGGAAGTGCTGCCCGTCCGAGCTGGACGCGGTGCCGTCGCCGAACAACGCGGCAAGGGGCAGCCGATGCTGCGCCTCGACCAGCCTCGCCAGCGCCGCGCCGTAGCTGTCCTCGCGCAGGTGCCAGGCCGAGAGCCAGCCGAGCTGACGCCGAGTTACCAGCCCACAGGCCTCGGCCATGCGGGCGTGGCCGAGATTGGTCGCATCGGCAAGAACGGCGGTAAGGATCGCGCGGGGATCGTCGTGTGCCCGGCCGGTAGTCAAATGCGTGAAGCAGCCGGCAAATCCCGTCCAGCGATCCACGTCGGCCAGCAGATCGGTGATCCTGATGGCCGGCAGGCGTGCGTAGAGGGGCGCCAGGGCGTCCTCTGCCTCGTCTGGAGTGATCGCGCGCAAAGGCGAGATGCGCAGCCGCCCCTCGGCGATCCGCACGTCTTCGAGCGTATCGGTGGACGCTTTCACCTCTATCTCGGCGAGCCGGCGCGTGAGCAGCGCCTTGCGTTCCGCCAGCCAGGCCGCTGCGGTATCAGCGACGGCGATCGGCAGGGGGCCGGCCTCGCGCATCGTGGAAAAAACCGGCTTTGGAATAAGCTGGTGCTCGACGGCGCGGTAGCGTCGGCTTCCCTCGACCCACATATCCCCGGCGCGCAGCCGGTCGCGCAGTTCCGCCAGGACGCAGAACGCGAAGGTGCGGCGGTCGAGACCGGCACGGTCGATCCGCCGTCGCCAGCTCACCCGGACAAAGCCGAGCGGCACGTCGGCCGGAAGTCTGTGCCGGCCGACGGCGAGGCCGCGCAGGGTCTCGACAGCTTGGGCAAGCGGTGCGCAGGTGGGAACAGCCCCGAAAGTGAAGGCGGCGACGAACGCAGGACCGATCTGGCGCAGGATCGGTGCGTTCTCCCGGGAGAGCGCCACGGGATCGAGCGGATCAGGACGAACGAGACGACGGGCTTCTGCGACTTCCCGTGTCAGCGCGTCCCAGCCGATGACGCCCTCGATCGCCGCGCATGGATCGGCGTCGTCAGCGCGGGCGCTCAACACCGCGTCGCCGATCTCGGCCAGAAGGCGGATTTTGGCGTTGATGGTCCGACGATCGCGTTTCAATGCGGCTTCCTCGCGCCGTTCCGCCCGGCGAAACAACTGACCGAACAGACGCTCGAACATGAGCACCGCGTCGTCTGTCAGCGTCATCTGCGTCGCGATGGCTGTGGCGACCAGCACCGCGCGCCGCCGTGCCGGGTTCAACGAGGTGAGATGTTGCGCCGTGAGGCGCGCGCCTTCCTGGCACAATCGGCGAAGCCGCTCCGGGTGAATGGTGTCCACGAGGCCGGAATCCAAATCAATCGCACGCAGGAGCGACAACCGGTCGAGGATTGCGGCGAAGGCACGCCTCCCGGGCTGGCCAGGAGGCTGACGTACCCAGGTAAGGCTGCTGATATGGCTGCCGCTATGCGGCTGGAGGAGGCCATCGAGCCGATCGCGCTGGCCGGCGGTGAGATGCCGCGTCAGTAGCTCGCAGACATACCGCTCGGCATCGAGTAGCGCCTTGCCCACCATGCGCTCGATCTGGGTGATACCAGGCACGACGATGCGTCGCCGGCGAAATTCGCCCAGCAGCATCCGTGCGAGAACAATTCCGCTGCTGGACGTCAGGGCGGCAGGCAGAAGCCAGGCCTGAAGCTTGATCTGGAGTGGCCGGCAGAATTGCTGGAATCCGAATGTTCCACGCAGCGTATCGAGCTGTTCGTAGCGGGTCGGCCCACGCACGGCATAGTCAGCAAGCGCGTCCGGCTCGATCCCGAGTTGATCCCCTATGAAGGCGAGCGGGATCTGAGGGATCAGCTCCCCCGGTCGGAGCAGCCGTCCCGGGTAGCGCAGCGCGCAAAGCTGGATAGCAAAGCCCAACCGATTGTGCGCCCTTCTCCGACTGACAATGACACGCAGGTCATCGGGAGTGAGCGTCCAGTAGCGCACCAGGTCGGCCTCGTTTTCGGGCAGGGCAAGCAGCGCCAGGCGCTGCGCCTCGGTCAGAACGGAACGGCGCGGCATCTGTCAGGTTCTGCCGGGAGGCGTCCAACCAATTCGCGCCAGCGTGTCGATCAGCGTCGAGCGCGGGACACCGAAGTTGCGGCATATGGCCGCCTTGCTGGCGCCTCCTTCGAGGGCGACGGTAATCGCCGCAATCTTCTCCGCGTCGAGCGCGGGTGGCCTGCCGCCGCGCCGGCCCCGGCGCCTGGCGGCTACCAGCCCCGCCATAACCCGTTCGCGCGTCAAGGCGCGTTCGTATTGGGCGAGTGCGCCGAACATCGAGAACAGCAACTCGCCTTGCGGGGTTGCCGTATCCATATGTTCGGTCAAGGACCGGAAAGCGATGCCACGCTCCCGAAAATCTCCGATAATATCGAGAAGATGCGATAGAGAACGGCCCAGACGGTCCAGTTTCCAGACCACCAGCGTATCCCCTTCCTTGAGCCAGGCGAGGCACGTCTTGAGGCCAGGGCGATCGTCGCGGGCACCAGAGGCCTTGTCGGAATAGATGTGGCGTACATCGACGCCAGCCGCGATCAGCGCATCGCGCTGGAGATCCACTGACTGGCGTTCGTCGGCTGAAGACACTCGCATATAACCGACCAGCATGTACGACAAACCTCAGCAGAAGCGTTTCCGTATAGTAATTCAAAACGACAGGGTTTGTCGTGCAGTTTTTGCTATCTTGGCGGCTATCTTTTCCCGGCAAGAAAAAGAATGACGGAAAACACCTGTTTCCCGTCATATACCCTCAACATTCACCCTTAGCGTATATCTGTGCCCGTTCTATGTACCGACCCCATCCCGGGATACGCGCGCGGAGCCGGCCGAGGTGATGATGTCGAGGCCGGCGACATGCGGCAGGAGATCGAGGATGCGGGTCAGGGCTTCGATATCTTGCTGTGTCAGCAGGGTTCCCCCGTCCCCGACCACGAGCAGCTGCCAGGGCCGCTTTTGTGGCAGTGTTCCGGGACTGTCCTTCATGACGATGACCCCTTCTCCGGAACGTCTTCGATGCCCTGCTGCTTTCTGAGCAGGGCCCTCATAATGCTCCACGGACATGATGACGAAACGCGGCTTGTGGTGCCTGGTGATGACTACAGGTGCAACGGCGGCCGCTTCGAGAAGATCGCTGGCATTGCGGGTCACGGCGCTCGCTGGAAACGCTTTCATGGAGCATGCTCCAGATATGACGGATTATCTGGAATATACAGGAAACCCATATTTCCTGCCAGAAAATCGGGAAAAGGAGGTCTGGGCAGACGAACAGGAAATAGCCAGCCCATTAATCCCTGACAAGGCTCGAAGAGCGCCCTGGGAGGCCGCACAGCGCGCAATTCCCTTATCGCCACCACACCACACAATAACGCCGGTACGGCCATCCTGTGGCGTCTGGTGGGCATGTTGTGACACGTGAGCCGCTGAATGATCGCCTGAACGCCGGTAAGTCTTGAGCAGATTGCGGTCTTGCCCGGTTCTTCTGGTGTTGCAGGCGTCGGGCGAGCGCGGAGCGGGAGCCCCGTAGGGCGCCAAAGGCGCCGACGCGGGGGAGGAAGGTCTTGGTGAAGAGACGATGCGGGAATGCATCGTCAGATTATGATTTTGCGCCGTAGGCGTGTCCGTTTAGCGCAGCCCTGAAAGGGCGAGCAGGGGGATGCCGGGTGGGAGATCGCGCGAAGCGCGATCGGGGCGGCCGTAGGCCGCGAGCCGGCGGGGGCGTAGCCCCCAAGAGGCGGTGCTTTTTTGTTAAGAATTTTGTTAAAATATATAGTTAAAAGAGTTAAGCACTAAAAAGCCTATGAAAACACGATTGATAACAGTCTGTTACGGTTATGGGCGGTGGGTGAAACCACGTGTTTGGGTGGGTGAAACCACGATGCTTGGGTGGGTGAAACCACGATGCTTGGGTGGGTGAAACCACGACAGTTGACCATACTTATCCACAGGAAAACGCAGCATTCCCTATAGCTTGAGTGGTTTCGAGTCGTAGTAACTCTCATTTTGACTACAGAGAGAGCTCATTGGGTGGGTGAAACCACGATAGTTTAACGAGGCCGCCCTCGTGACAAACGATCCATCAACCCATCCACCTCTTCAGCACGCCGACGATCTGCTTCTACGCGCTCTCTTTCTTTTTCGAGCTTCCTATGCAGCTCAGTCGCTGCCTCAATACCTCGCAACTGAAACATCACTGCCGGTGTGCCTTCAACAGTCTGAGTCAACGACATGGTGTAATCAGGAAGTTGGTCTGCTTCGATGATCTTCCGTAGCATACGATTAAATTCTTTAGGCTGCGCATCGCTACCTGTTTTTTCATGCAGCACCTCGACACGGCATATCCACCCACCTCTCTGCTGACCAGCATGTTTACGTGCGATCCGATAGAGGGCCCGCTCTAATCCACCAGATAAAAGAAAATAATCCTGATGCATTGTCAGCAAGGATCGCTCACTTACAATGCCTTCATAAACCCAGTTTGATAGGGTGATCGTCATTCCACGCGGCTGATCTGTGTCTGGATCTACTTCCAGCGTCCATCCATCCAGCCATCCAAACTGAGCCTCATTACGGCGCTTAGGTGCCCGTAATGATGTACGGATGGATGTTGTTTCTAGACGCGAAAGAGCAGCTTGCAATTCCTGATAAGCACGTCCCCCTGTTCCCCGTCGAATGCCGCGCAACAAATCATAGGTTGTTGTTGTAAGCGTTCGCGGAAGATCATTGATCCCCTGCTCTTTCATCCGATTTAATACGGAAGCAGCCCACACAAGAATGTCGGCATCCCATATTGTCGCCATGCCATAAGCTGGCATGGCTTCAACTTTCACCCATGCTTCGCCATTTGGACTGCGATATTCAATTGGCTTAAGACGTTTACGTTTCTGAAGTGAGAAAAATGGCCGCTCCATCACTTCCCGCTGATCTTTCAACGGAAGATCATTCATTAACGGAATAAAAAAGTCGAACTCGGGGTTCGGATCACGCCGTTTACTCATGGTGCAAACCTAGTATGCCCTCGCTGCACCAGATATTGGCGCAATAAACGCTCGGTAATGACCGTCAAAGGTTCTCCACCTTCCTCTACACTCAGTTGACGGAGTGTACGGTGCATATCCTCTGGGATATGGATCAAAACCGGTTTTTTGCCAGGATGACTATTTTTCTTGCGTGGCGAAGGTGCGTTCCCATCAAGAGGTGATCGGATAGTAGCCTCTTTAGGCACATTTTCCGCTACAACCGTCGGAGATATAGGGGCACTTTCTTCCTCAAAAATGCCGGCTAATGCCGATGCTTTCTTGGGTTTCACCATCATACTATCTCGCTTAATGGTTTATTCGCATAACCGCTTAGTCGCTTAGCCTCAGCATAAGCAGAGCGTAGTTCAGCTGCGGCCTTACCATCTGGATCCAATTCGGCAGCGGTTTTCCCAATCGGTGTTGCTCTATAAAAATCCTTACGAAAATGAAGTTCTGTATCGAACATAGTGACGCCTTTAGCGATGAAGCCCGCTCGAGCATCTTTCCCTTCTGAACCTTGGTAAGGAACCTGGGTGAGGATCACAGCAAAAGGTGTTCCTGCTTGCTGAACCTGCTTTATGGTTTGCAGCACAGAATGAACATCCAACCCACGCGGAGCGACTGGGATCACTACAAAGTCAGCTTGTTCTGCCGCCAACATAGCAATGTCTTTTGAGTTTGCTGGCGTATCAATGATGATGAGATCCAGCTTTCCACTCTTACGTCCTCGCGAAACATGCAAAGGCAATCCTGCGACACTGCTATCTTTCACCATTACGTCATCAGCCTCTCGTCTCTCAGACCAATAGAGAGCTGATCCTTGCCGATCGTCAGCATCAAGAATCACAACCGCTGCGCCTTCACTGGCGGCTTCGACAGCAAAAGCCGTTGCAATCGTCGTTTTCGACTGCCCACCTTTCTGCGCAATCACGGCCCAAGTCTGCATGATGCCTCCTACTAAGCGACTATGCTTTTTATATAGCTTATTCGTTTAGTAGCAAACAACTTTAATCGCATAGTCGCTTAGTTTCATATTCGCTTAGAATTTATATCGCATCCTAATGCACTCGGCTTCTGCTGGGACAGAACCATCAGCCACACTCACGGCATGATCCCCTGCATGACCAGAAATGCTCTTACTGTGATGATCTTCACACCATCATAGACCCGCAGGTCCAGAATATCGCGCTTGTCGCCCGTTAACAGAAAATCGGCTTTTCCAGCAGATGCCATCGCCAAAAGATAATCGTCATCCGGATCCGGAGAGACTGCCACAGCAGGAAGATTGACAATGAGAACAGCCAGATCCCGGACTTCATTGACCAGACGGCCGGCGAGGGTGGGCGGCAGACGGGAACGGATCTTGGGATACCGTGTCACGCGCCGCAATTCATCTAGCTGCTCGGTAGACGTCAGCAGATCGAATTGTCCTGCCCGCCATAGCCCGAGCAGATGCGCTGGCAGGGATTTTTCAGAAAGCAAGGCACTGATGAGAAGATTGGTATCGATGA
>NZ_JABLUU010000027.1:0-22421 GCF_018491655.1 Komagataeibacter oboediens
AGCCGAACTTATTGATATCTAACAAAAATGCCGCCCTCAGAGGCGGCTTTTTTGCGTCCAAATTTCCACTGCAGGAAACACATAGGAAACAAACGGAAAGGTACCGGGGCGCGATTTTGTCCACTTTCACAAATGCGTGATTTTGACTTGGGAGGTCGCCTGACTGAGTCGAACGGTGCTCTGACGCTCGTAGAGCGGCCCACATTCGGATGGCAGATTCCGATCAGATGTTTCCAGAGAGCCGGAGCAGATACGCTTCGAACATATCGGCCATGGTATCGGCATAGGCTGCGATTTCCTCGTCGCTTCGGGGTGTCTCCGAGAACACCTTGCCGACCGCACCGAAAGTCGTCCTGACAGGCACGCTTCTTTACATGTTGGCCCGCGCTATGAAGGCGCAGAGGATTGTCGAATTCGGAACATCTTTCGGGATCTCGACGATCCATCTTGCCGCTGTCCTGCGTGATAATGGTGGTGGTAAACTGATCACCACCGAATTCGAGCCCTCTAGGCTCAGGACTCATTCCTTGAGGTAGAAGATGAAGCTTGCTGCGATGTGGATTGCGGACATGAATGTGTGAGCGAAGCAGTCGTATCTGCTGGCAATACGCTGCCAGTCTTTCAGCTTTGCGAACATGTTTTCGATCAGATGGCGCTTTTTATACGGATGCCAGTTTTAAGGCGGCTTTGATTTCCGGTTCTTTTTCGCAGGAATACAGGCAGTGATATTGCGTTCTGCAAGCGATAACCTGATCCGGCTGCTGTCATGGCCTCTGTCCCCGATGACTTCTTCTGTCCCGTCGGGGAGATCTGCCAGCAGCACGTCTTCGCCCTTGAAGTCACTGACCTGACCTGCTGTCAGATGCAGGCGGACAGGCCGACCCTGACCATCGCACACGGCATGGCGTCTTGAGTTCAGGCCGCCTTCTGTCCGCCCGATATGGCGGGGAAAAGCCCCTTCTTGAGCAGGGACGCCGATGTCCGGTGCGCCTTGAGATGTGTCGCATCGATCATCAGGCGCTTCGAACGGCCAGCCTGTTCTGTCAGGGCGATGAAGATCCGGTCAAAGACACCCGGGCAGCTCCACCGGATGAAGCGATCATACAAAGTCTTGCGCGGAGCATACGCTTTCGGGGTGTCTTTTCACTGAAGGCCGTTGCGGATCACATAAACGGTCCCGCTCGGAACACGCCGGTCATCCACGCGTGGTAATCTCCGTGTGCCAGAGGGAAAAATGGCTCAATCCGCTCCTTCTGGCTCTCAGATAGCAAAAATACCTCACTCACAGCCTCACCTCCATCGGTAAGCCTGTGAATCACAACGTCTCGCTCAGTTCAATAAATTAATAGGTCTTGAGCTTGGTTCAGCTGCGAGTTTGCGCACTTTGCTTAAGCTACGCCTCGACCATCTCGCGAACAAAAGCGTGAATGGGTTCCATGAACTTGAACGGCTCACCAAAACCGTAGCCGTCAGGGCGCCATTTGGGCTTGTGGCTGTAATTGCCTGCTCTGCTGCCGTAATGGCCAAACTGGTCGATGCAAATCTTCCAACCAACCGCTGGAAATTTCTCCAACAGCGACATTAAAGTTTTTAGGCGTTGATCGTGGTTGGCCGCAGTCTGGGGTATCCATGCGCGACAGATGGTTTTCAACGATGCGATCGGCATGAGGATCGATATCGACGCCGGCTACTTCGTCTTCCGGTCACGCTCGAAAATCTTCAGAAACGTGTCAGGGGCAGCTTCCGCATATACGGGAAGGCCACGCTCGTTGGCTCCGATCTTCCGCGTCGAAAGCGGCTCCAGAAACTCCGTCACAAGTCTTGATGCAGCAACTTCGCAGTCGAAGCCAAGGCGCGTCTTGAACGGCAGGTGCTGCCGGGGAGTGTGAAGGCATAGGTCAATTCTCGATGAGAATTTCCACCCAACCCGGGTCAGTTCTCAGTGAAAATCAACAGTCCCTGCGTCTGTTGTCTTCTGGCACGTCGCGTGATGGGTGTCATCCACAGGTGGGGCACGCCAGTCTCTTCAACCGGTCTGCTGGCAAACCGTGGTGTTCCATGGATGCATTGTTTCCATCAAAGATGCATGCGTCTATGAAGACGGTTCCGCCTGCTGCCATGGTCAGGGATAGAGATCAACTAGCGGGAACAACCAGCAGGCAGCCTGTTGCGTCATGCAGGGCTCCGTCTGCCCGTAGCCAGACAGGACAGGCTGGACCATGATGACATTGCCAGATCGCCGGACATTTCTGCGTATGGGAAGCATGGCTGCATGCACGGCGGCTCTGTTGCCGCCGGGTGCATGCCTGGCGCAGGCTGCGCGTGAAAATATGCCCGTCATCTGCGCGCACCGGGGATGGCGTGATCCGTCCCGGTTCGAAAATACGCTGGAAGAGATGCGTCATACGCTTCGGAGCGGACCTTTCATGATGGAGATTGATCTCACCAGCGATGCCGATGGCACGATTTTCCTCATGCATGATCAGGATATCGATCGTGTGACGACTGGCCATGGGCCGCTTGCAGCACTGGATAATCTGGCGGTGCGTGCCCTGCGCATGAAGAACAGTCAGGGCGAGGTCAGGGGACGGGTCACGGCCTACCGGGACGTTGTTCGCTGGGCGGCGGGCGAACCGACCGCACGCCTGATGCTGGACATCAAGGCCGTGGCACCGGCGGATGCGCTGGCACCTGTCCGTCAGGCGGGACTCTCCGGGCGCGTCGTGGTCCTGACTTTTGCCAGGGATGTGGCGCATGCGGCGTTCGCAGCGGATCCCGATGTCCTCGTATCCGTCCTGATCACCCGGCCTGCCGATATCGGACTATATGTCACCATGGCTGCCGGGCGGCGGTTTGCGGCCTACATACCCCGGCACGCCGACCCGGCGCTGTTTCACGCCGCGCATAATGCCGGTGCGGTTGTGATCACGGATTTGCTGGGGACGGGTGCACTGACGGACGCCATGTCTCCCGAAGCCGGGGCACGATGGGCACACGGGCTGCCCATCGATATTCTGGTTACCAATACCCCGATCCAACTCCGTGCGGCATTCCAGTCCATTCTGCATGCAACGGGCTGATCCGCTTCGGGGCGGGGCCGATTTTACTTCAGCCCGTCCACAAAGGCCGCGATCCGACGGCAGCCTTCACGCAGGGTGGTTGTGTCAGTGGCGTAGGAAATACGGAAAAACGGACTCATGCCATAGGCCGCGCCCTGCACGGATGCGACCTGCTGTTCTTCCAGCAGTGCCATGACGAAATCGGCATCGGTCCTGATCAGGCGCCCCCCTGCAGAGGTCTTGCCCATGCAGCCACTGATGTCGGGATAGACATAAAATGCGCCCTGCGGCGTATGGCACTGCACGCCGGGAATGGCATTCAGCAGGGAAACCACCAGGTCACGCCGGGTCTGGTATTCGGCAGCGCGGTCCTTCAGGAAATCCTGCGGGCCGTTCAGTGCCGCGACGGCGGCCGCCTGTGCCAGTGTATTGATGCCACTGGTCGACTGGCCCTGCATGTTGTTCATGGCCGCGATCAGTGCGCGCGGGCCGCCGCAGTAACCGACGCGCCAGCCGGTCATGGCATAGGCCTTGGACACGCCATTGACGGTCAGGACACGGTCCTTCAGTCGTGGCTCGACCTCGGCGATCGTGCAGAAGGTGAAGCCGTCATAGATCAGATGCTCATAGATATCATCAGTCATGATCCAGATCTGCGGATGCTTCAGCAGGACGGCGGCGATGGCTTCCATATCCGTGCGCGGGCAGCATGCGCCGGTGGGGTTGCCGGGGAAGTTGAGGACCAGCCACTTGGTCTTCGGCGTAATGGCGGCCTCCAGCGCTGCGGCTGACAGGCGGAAACCACCTTCGGCAGGGCAGGGCACGGATACGATGGAAGCCCCTGCAAGGCGGGCGATATCGGCATAGCTGATCCAGCTCGGGCTGGGCAGCACCACTTCATCACCGGGGTTGATGGTGGCCATCATGGCGTCATAGATGATCTGCTTGGCGCCGTTGGCCACCAGAATCTCATCCAGTGCGTAATCCAGGTGGTTTTCGCGCTGGAATTTGCCCTGCACCGCTTTTTTCAGCGCGGGCTTGCCATCCTGCGGCGGATATTTTGTGTCACCTGCGCGTGCTGCGGCAATCGCGGCGTCCACGACATGTTCGGGGGTGGGGAAATCCGGCTCGCCGGATGACAGGCTGACGATCTTTACCCCTTCGGCCTTCAGTGCCGATGCCTTGTCGGTCATCGCGGCCGAAGCCGAAATCCCAATTCCATTCAGTCGATCCGCAAACCCGGGCATCAGACGCTTTCTCCACTTCTGCTCATGCAACAGCATATATGCTTACAGCGCGATCGTAGATCGTTTCGCGATGGGTTAGATACCAGTGAAAATCGTCTGGCCCCATACAACAATCCTATAAAAGCCTGAGCATTCACTTTATCCGTCCATCCGGATCGGGTTGCGCACCATGCTCAGTGACAGTCCGGCGGCAATGATCAGGGCGGCGGCGCACATATACCATGCCATGTCAAAACTGCCGGTCCATGACACGATATATCCGGTCAGGATGGGTGACAGCAGCCCCAGTGAATTGCTGCATGTCAGGGTGACACCCGTAACCGCCCCGATTTTTCCCCCGTCCTGCACCATATCGGTCAGCAGCGCGGTATTGGCGCCATTTGCCGCCATCAGGCAGGCCAGCGCACCGGACAGTACAAGCAGAATGGGCATCATGGTATGGAAATATGGCAGCAGCCCGATCGTAGCCGCGCCCAGCAGGCAGGTGGCGACAACAAAACGCCGGTTGGGCGGATGAATGCCATTGCGAAAGACAAGATGTTCCAGAATTCGCCCGATCAAGACCGCACCGATGGCGGCGACCAGATAGCACAGGGCCGTGCTGTTGCCCGTGCCGGTCGTATCGATATGCAGTTCATGGATCAGGTACAGCGGCATCCATGACATGACCAGGAAGTTCAGGTAATTCTGCGTACACTGTACCACCAGTATTCCCAGAAATGAGGATGAGCGGAACAGGTTCCTGATTTCGCGCACCGAAATGGGCCTGCGCGGCGCCACATCGGCATCGGCTTTGTCCTGCGGGTTGCGGTACACCAGCCACCATGCCAGCGCCCATGCGATCCCCACGCCGCCCAGCGCCATGAACTCGCACCGCCAGCCAAAGAACGTAATCAGGTATGCGCCCGCAATCGTGCCCCCTGCCAGCCCGAGTTGCATCCCGGTCAGCAGCACGGTCATGACCGATCCACGTTCACGCGGCTGCGCCCAGTTGCGCACGACGGTGGCCCCCACGCCGAAGGTCGGCGCTTCACCAACGCCCAGAAGGACACGGGTCAGCAGGAACTGCGTAATATTCTGCACCATGCCGCCCAGCAGCATGGCAAACGACCATACGCCCACGGCAAGGCTGCCGATGGCGCGTGCACCCACCATGTCGAGCACGATGGTCGATGGCAGGTTGAGCAGGAAATACGACCACAGGAAACTGGATGAAACCCAGCCCATCTGCACCGGTGTCAGGGAAAACTCCCTGCCCATCGTGGGCAGGGCAATGGACAGTGCGGCGCGGTCGCCATAACTGATGGCGTACATCAGGAAGACAAGGAAGAAGAACACGTAACGGGCGGGAATTGCGCGCCTGCCTCGTGCATGGGTGGTCATTTCACCTGTTGTCACGCTGTAGGACTCCTGGTGTGCCATGAATTACGATAGGGGAGAGGCCGCCACGCGCGGGCCGGGAGTCATGGCGGGGTGCCCG
Organism: Komagataeibacter oboediens; assembly: GCF_018491655.1. Taxonomy (NCBI): domain Bacteria; kingdom Pseudomonadati; phylum Pseudomonadota; class Alphaproteobacteria; order Acetobacterales; family Acetobacteraceae; genus Komagataeibacter; species Komagataeibacter oboediens. The sequence continues at coordinate 5,787 of NZ_JABLUU010000027.1, forward strand.
TGGCCGCATCCATCGTGCCTTCCGCCACGGCCTTCTGCTTTGCCGGACGGTCATGGCGTAGCATCCATACGCCGGACCCGATGATCAGCAGCCCGCCAATGACCATGGCAATGCCGGGGATTTCGCCAAATCCGAACCATCCGATCAGGGCCGCCCACAGCAGCCCGGAATAGGCAAATGGACCAATGGCGGACACCTGCGCCGATGCGAACGCTTCGGTCTGCAGGACCTGCGCGATACCGGCGAAGGCCCCGACGGCAACAAGGCAGGCGCCTTCGGTCATGCCCGGCGTGGTCCAGATGAAGGGAAGCGGCAGCGCGGTCATGAGCGTCATCAGGATGGCCTGCCACAGGGCGATGGTCGTGCTGGCTTCCGTGGCGGAAAGCTGACGGATCTGCATGGTGGTCAGCGCGCCCACCGCGCCCTGCGCCAGGGCTACGAAATACGCCCAGCCTGGCACGGCAGTGCCTGCGCCGTGCAGCAGCCCCTTGCCCAGCGCGACCACGATTACGCCCGAAAACCCGATCGAGACAGCAACCCATCGCTGGAGCGATGGCCGTTCATGCAGTAGCGGGATGGACAGCAGCACCAGAAACAGCGGCTGCGTATAGGACAGCACCTGCTGTTCAGCCAGCGGCAGGCGCGTCACGGTGATCACGACCATGATCATGCTGATCAGGCCAACGACCGAGCGCAGGACATGCCCGCCAAAATGGTTTGTTTTAAGGACAATGCCCGTGCGTGCGGCAATCAGCAGCACGAAGGGCAGGGAAAACAGGTTGCGGAAGAAAATGATTTCCAGCGCGGGAAGCGTTGATCCGGTCAGTTTCTGCAGGGCATTGAGGGCAGCGGTAAAAAATGTTGCAGATGCCAGAAGAAGGGCACCACGTTTCAGGTCATGCTTCATTTTATCCGTACCTCAATGCACGACATGGACGGCGGCGCGCTTCATCATGGATCACTGTTGCCGGTAGCCCCCGCCTGCGTCATGTTGCGATATCGTAACGCATGGGGTGCATCCCGGGTCATAGGTGTTTGTTGCGGTGCAATAGGAAATTCTTATGGATGGGAACCGTGTCAGTTCCCAAGCTGGCAGGCGGGTGTCAGTAAGCCGCCACTGGCCTCGATTTCCGCGCGGATGGCGCGGGCCAGTTCCAGTGATCCGGGCGTGTCGCTGTGCACCAGTATGGACTGCGCCCTGACCGGCAGGCGGGTACCGTCAATGGTCGTGACCGATCCGTCCTGCAGGAACTGCTTCACGCGCGCACGTACTCCCGTCAGGTCATGGATGACCGCCCCCGGCTGCCCACGCGGGACCAGCGTGCCCGCAGTGGTATAGGCCCGATCGGCCAGGAACAGGGTCTGTGCCCGCAGGCCAGCCTTTTCGGCGGCGCGTTCGGTCGCCTGCCCGGGCATGCAGAAGACACTCAGGTTCCGGTCAAGTGCTGCAATGGCGCGGGTCAGGCGCAGGGCAAGCCCCTCATCCGCGTTGGCCATGTTGCCGAATGCCGCATGGTAGCTGACATGGGTGACCCGGTGTCCGTGGCGGGTAGCAATACCCTGCAGCGCGCCGATCTGGTAGCACATCATGGATTCCATATCCGCGTCGGACACGGCCATGGCACGCCGGCCGAAGCCCATCAGGTCCGGCAGCCCGGGATGAGCGCCGATACCAACGCCCTTTTCCTTCGCCAGACGCACGGTACGGTCCATGATGGCGTAGTCACCTGCATGAAAACCACAGGCGATATTGGCCGAGGATACGGTATCCATCAGCCCGTCATCATCCGCGATGCGCCAGCGGCCAAAGCCTTCGCCCATGTCGGAATTGAGGTCGATCTTCATGCCTTGTCTCCAGACTTCATGCCAGCACGGCAGCGGGCGGATGTGCGGTAGTGGGCAACCATCATGCGCAGGTCGTCCAGATAGGCATTGACCGGTCGCATGGCGGCGACGCCTTCGGTAAAGCTGCATTCCCGAAAGCGGATGCGCGTGCCGATCCGCGCCTGTGCCAGCCGCCACAGGTCGGCTTCGATTACGGTGGCGATACGGGGGTAACCGCCTACGGTATTGGCATCAGCCAGCTGTACGATCGGCTCACCTGCGGGCGGAACCTGAACGATACCGGCGATCACGCCATAGGACCGCAGTTCCACCCGGTGGTGCAGTTCAAGTGGCGCGCCCGACAGGCGGTAGCCCACGCGGTTGCTCTGCGGTGTGATGCGCCACGGGGTATCCCAGAACCGCTGCTGAGATTCGGGCGTGAACAGCCCGTAATCGGTTGCTGGCATCGCACGCAGGGCGATGGTCCTGCCGTCGTCCCCATCCGCTACGGTGTCCAGAACCGTGGCGGGGGGCAGGGCGCCATAACCCGCCACATCCAGCGTCCGGCCCGTGGTCTTCAGCGTATCGCCTGCCTCCAGCGGGCGACCGTCCAGCCCGCCAAAGCCGCCACGCAACTGCGTGCTGCGTGATCCCAGCACCACCGGCACCTCAATCCCGCCTGCAATGCACAGGCAGCCGCGCGCGCCTTTTTTGGGTGACCCGATACGCAGGATCTGTCCCGCCGCTGCCGTCTCGACCATCCATGGCAGGATCGTGCGGCCATCAAGGTCGATGGTGGCGTCAATGCCCGTCACGGCAAACGTGGCGGCCGTGTCAAAGCGCAGGACAACCGGATAGGTCTGCAGTTCGATACAGGCGTCATCCATCTGGTTGTCCAGCAGGATATTGCCCACCTGCAGCGCGATTGCGTCCATCACGCCCGATGTGCCCACGCCCAGGTTGCGGTAACCGGGGCGCCCCAGATCCTGCACCGTGTTCAGGGCGGATGTTTCAAGGATCGTAATCACAGCTCTATGCTTTCCGGATAAAAGCGGATGCGATCGCCAACGGCAAACAGGGCGGGCGGCTGCCTGTCGGGATCGAACAGCCGCAGGTCGGTAAACCCGATGGAATTCCATCCATTCGGTCCCGTCAGCGCGGAAATGCCCGCCTGCATGCCGCCAATGATGACGGTCCCGGCCTGCATGTTCAGTGATGGCACCGTCTTGCGTGGTGTCGCGATACGCGGGTCAAGACCGTGCAGGTAGCCAAAGCCCGGTGCGCTACCTATGGCGCAGACCGTGTATTCACTGGCATGATGGATGGCGATGACGTCCTCGGGCGGCAGGTCGGCATGGGCGGCTACGGCGGCCAGATCCTCGCCCAGCGCGCCGCCGTAGCGCACGCCGATTTCAAACAGGCGTCCCTCGATATGCCGTTCGGGCAGGGTGTCCCAGGCATGGTGCAGCCAGTCCGCCACTGCCTGCGGGCTGTCGGGGGGGGCGGAAAAGATCAGCATGAGATTGGTCACGCCGGGAATGAGTTCCTGCACGTCGGGCCGCGCCCGTGCCGCGTCCATCAGTGCCCAGATCCGGCGCTGGTGGGCCATGGTGAAGTCGCCCGGCGCCTCGAACAGCATGGCGCGGGTGCCGATCATGCTGATGGCGGGCGCCGCACCGGCATCGCGCGCCACATCGTTCTTCATATCCGCGTTCAAAATACACAGTCCCTGGAACGGCGCTGGTTGCATCCCGGAAAAAAGGCAGGATCCGGTATTGGCCCTGAACCGTAACAATATAGGTTTCGCGGCAGGATGTGCCGACCATGGGATTATGGCCGTTCCCGTAACGATGGCCAGTGCAATTCTGGTTGTGAGGCTATTGAATAATCTTATGGCCCGGCGTGATAGCCGGGCCATCGTATTATGTTATGGCGTGAGAACGAAGTGCTCTTGGCGCATGTCGTCCGGGGCCGTTAGCATGAAATGAATAGCTGAACATCCGGCATCCACCGTGGGGCCGGGTGGTGTTAGTTTCTCTGTTCAGGATCGGGTTTTCTTACCATGAGCAACCAGCCGTACCGTACCGCACTCGTCACTGGGGCATCCTCCGGCATTGGCGCGCAGATCGTCCGTCGCCTGTCGCAGGAAGGGATCGAGGTCCATGCCCTGGCGCGTGACGCAGCACGGCTGGAACAGCTGTCGCAGGAAACCGGCTGCGTCGTGCATGCGGTCAGCGTATCCGATCAGGCCGGCATCGAGGCGCTGATGAAGGGGCTGGAGATTGACATCCTTGTCAACAATGCCGGGCAGTCGCGCACGGGCAACATCACCAACACCACGCCCGAGGATATCGACGCGCTGGTGGACGTGAACCTGCGCGCGGTGCTGCAGCTGACCCGGCTGGCGGTGGCGGGCATGATCGAGCGTGACCGCGGGCATATCGTCAACATCACCTCCATTGCCGGGCATTATGCCTTTGCTGGCGGGAACACGGTCTACCATGCGACCAAGGCGGGCGTGCATTCGCTGTCGCAGCAGCTGCGCTGTGACCTGTTCGGTCGCCATATCCGCGTGACCGAAATCTCGCCCGCGCGGGTCGAAACCGAAGTGTTCGGCCGCCTGATCGGGAACATGGAAGAAGCGAAGAAGCGTTTCTTCGATGAATATGATTCCCTCCTGCCCGAAGACATCGCCAATTCCGTGGCCTTTGCTGTCATGGCGCCGCAGCGCATGAATGTCAGCTTTATGGAAGTGCTGCCGACCATGCAGGTCGTGGGTGGCCTGAACTTCGCCAAGAAGACATCCGGCGCGGCGTAAGACCAGTGGATCTCACGCATGTCAGGCGGCTGATCGACCTGCTGGCCCATGCTCCGGTCACGGAGCTTGAGGTGGAGGAAGGCGGCTGCCGTATCCGCATCACCCGTGGCGGCGGGACACAGGCTGCGCCTCCGGCTGCATCCGTCGTGTCCAGTGCCAGTGCGCCGGGCGTGGACACGGCTCCGGCATCTGCCGCGGCAGGCCACACCCCGCCGCCCGAGGCGGAGGTGGTCATTACCGCCCCGTCCTATGGTGTGTTCCATCTCTCGCCTTCGCCGGGGGCGCCACCGTTCGTCACCGTGGGGCAGGCCGTGCAGGCTGGACAGGAAGTCGGACTGGTCGAGGCGATGAAGGTGTTCAACGCCGTGCGCGCCACGCAGGCGGGCGAAATCGCGGCCGTTCTGGTGGAAGACGGCACTGAAGTGGAGGCAGGTACCCCCCTGTTCCGGCTGGCATGAGTGAGATCCCACATTTCAGCCGGGTGCTGATCGCCAATCGTGGCGAGATCGCACTGCGTATCCAGCGCGCCTGCCGCCAGCTTGGGCTGGAGACGGTGGCCGTATATTCCGAAGCCGATGCCGACAGCCGCCACGTGCATGAGGCCGATATTGCCCTGTGCATCGGCCCGGCCGCCGCCGCGCGGAGTTACCTTGACCCCGACGGACTGCTGCTGGCGGCCCGCCTGACCGGGGCGCAGGCGGTTCATCCCGGCTATGGCTTCCTGTCGGAAAACGCTGATTTCGCCGATGCGGTGGAAGCTGCGGGCCTGACCTTCATCGGCCCGACGGGTGCCTCCATCCGCATGATGGGCGACAAGATTACCGCCAAGCGTGCCATGCGTGACGCTGGTGTGCCCTGCGTGCCGGGATCGGACGGGCCGCTGCCTGCGGACATGGATGCGGTCAGGGCCATTGCGGTGCAGGTGGGTTTCCCGGTTATCGTCAAGGCCTCGGGTGGGGGCGGCGGCCGTGGCATGCGTGTGGTCGAGCGTGAGGCCGACCTTGCGCAGGCCGTGACCCTGACCGCCAAGGAAGCCCAGCAGGCCTTTGGCAACCCGACGCTGTATCTTGAACGCTTCATGCAGAAGCCGCGTCATATCGAAATCCAGGTCCTGTGCGACACGCATGGCACCGCGCTGTGGCTGGGTGCGCGCGACTGTTCACTGCAGCGCCGCCACCAGAAAGTGCTGGAAGAGGCATCCGCCCCCGGCATCGCGCCTGAAACCATTGCGGAAATTGGCGAACGTTGCGCCGAAGCATGCCGGCGCATCGGATACCGTGGCGCAGGCACGTTCGAGTTTCTGTATGAAGACGGCGTGTTCGCCTTTATCGAGATGAATACCCGTGTGCAGGTCGAACACCCGATTACGGAAGAGACAACGGGCATCGACATCGTGGCCCAGCAGTTGCGCATTGCGCAGGGTGAACCGCTTGGCATCGCGCAGGCGGATATCCCGCTGCGGGGCCATGCCATTGAATGTCGCCTCAATGCCGAGGACCCGTTTACCTTCATGCCCTCGCCAGGCACCATCACGCGCTGGGACCTGCCCGGTGGGCCGGGTATCCGGGTCGATACGCATGTCGTGGCGGGTTACACGGTGCAGCCCTATTATGATTCACTGATTGGCAAGATCATCAGTTATGGCGCAACCCGTGCGGAAGCCATCGCGCGGATGCGGGTGGCGCTTGCGGAAATGAAGGTGGAGGGGGTGTCAACCAATATCGCCCTGCACCGCGACCTGCTGGCGGACCCGGCGTTTCAGCGCGGCGGGGTGGATATCCACTATCTTGAACGCTGGCTTGCGCAAAGGACGGCCTCATGAACAACCGCTCCGAACAGCTGGTGCCCCATTTCGACCGGCTGCCAGATCCCGAACAGATCGGGCAGATGGCGACATGGCTGGCGCAGGCGGGGCTGGAAAGCCTGGAACTGACCAACGAGGCGGCGGGACTGAAACTGCGCATCCGCGTGGAGCAGGCCGCTGCGGCAATTACCGCTCCCCTGACGGGTGTAGCATCCCAGCCCAATGACGGGGCAGGACGCGTTGCGGTGAAAACGCCGTATTTTGGTCATCTGTGCCTGATCCATCCGCTGCGCGACACACCTTTTGCCCCGGTAGGGACAAAGGTGACGCAGGGAGAGACTGTTGCTCTCCTGACACTGGACAGCCTGCAGGTGCCGGTTCCCGCGCCGGTATCGGGCACGGTAGTGGATGTGACGGGACAGCCCGGTGCGCTGGTGGGGTATGGCGCGGCCATCATGCAGATCCAGCCCGACTGATCCGCACGGGCTGAACATCACCGCTGTTTGCAGTGCAGTATTCATTGCGTCCGGGTTGCCTTCTTTATTGTAGTGTCATGCGACTGGCACCGTCTTTCGGATATGGCTTTGCCCGGTTGCCGGTATTATTCTTGATGTGGACAGATCGAAATGGTTGATATGCCCCCAGCAGCACAAGATGCCGCGACGCGCGTGCCCGCGGGCCGGACCGGGGCCGACGGGACGGGGAAAGGTCTGTCCGGTTATCGCGTTGAACGTGACCTGCTGGGGGGCGTTACCATTCCCCCCGGTGCCCTGTGGGGCGTGCATACAAAGCGCGCACTGGATAACTTTCCCATAAGTGGAACGACAATCGGTAGTTTCAGCGAACTGGTGCAGGGGCTGGTGACTGTCAAACAGGCAGCGGCACGGGCCAACCTTGCGCTGGGCTATCTGGACCGCACGCGCGCCGGCGCCATTGACGGTGCCTGCCAGCGCATACTGGAAAACCCGGCCTATCGGGAACAGTTTGTCGTGGATGCCATGCAGGGCGGGGCTGGTACGTCCACAAACATGAACGCCAATGAGGTCATTGCCAACGTCGCCCTGGGGATACTGGGGGAAAAACCGGGCGCATATGACGTGCTGCACCCCAATGACCATGTCAATATGGCGCAGTCCACCAATGATGTTTACCCGACGGCACTGCGTCTGGGCCTGTTGCTGGCGGTGGACCCGCTGCTGCATGCCCTTGAAGGACTGCATGAGGCATTGGATGAAAAGGCCCGGGCATTTGATGCGATCCTGAAGGTTGGCCGCACGCAGTTGCGCGACGCCGTACCCATGACGCTGGGGCAGGAATTCGGGGCGTTCCGCACGTCTGTCGCCGTGGAAATTCGCAGCATAAGGGAACATGCGGCTGCTTTTGAACAGGTCAATCTGGGGGGGACTGCCATCGGGACAGGGCTGAATACCGACCCGCGTTATGCCGCGACCGTCATGGCGGAACTACGCGCCCTGACCGGGCGGCCCATGACCGGTTCGCCCGATCTGATCGAGGCAACATCGGATGTGGGGGCCTTTGTCCTGTTTTCCGGCGCGCTGAAGCGCCTGGCGTTGAAACTGTCGAAAATGTCGAGTGACCTGCGCCTGCTGTCCAGCGGACCACGGACGGGGCTGGGTGAAATCGTGCTGCCGGCGGTGCAGGCCGGATCGTCCATCATGCCGGGCAAGATCAATCCGGTCATTCCCGAGGCCGTCAATCAGGTGGCCTATCTGGTTGCGGGCCATGATCTGACCATTACCATGTGTGCCGATGGTGGGCAGTTGCAGCTTAATCCGTTCGAACCGATGATCGGGTACTGCCTGTTTACATCCATCAGGACATTGCGCGCCGCCATCGAAACGCTGACCACGCGGTGCATTGACGGGATTTCAGCCGATCAGGCGCGGTGTCGGTACCTGTTCGATATCAATATCGGTATTATTACGGCGCTGGTGCCGGTGCTGGGTTATGATACCTGTTCGACCCTTGCCAGACGTGCGCTGGCGGAAAACCGCAAGGTGACGGACCTGATCATGGAGGAAGGGCTGCTTTCCCCCGAACGGCTCGCGGCCCTGCTGCGTCCCGACGCGCTGACCCGCCCCAATGTGGGGCGGCAGACAGGCTGAACTGTCAGCTGAAAGGCTGTGTCCCGGGCCAGTTATGCGATGCTGCCATGGTCTTGGCCAGATCGATAAGCACGTCACGCACCGCCACCGAGGCCTCGGTTTCCGGAATGATTTCAGGAATGCACAGTGAAACGTCTTCCTGAATGACCGGATTGCGCAGCGGATAGATGCGCGATTTTCCTGGTGCGACAATACGGCTGGCAACAGACCACGGCAGGATGGTGGCGCCGATGCCCTGTTCGATGGCACCCTGCAGGGTAATCAGCGCTTCGATCTCAGCTACGATGCGCGGTTCAAGCTGCTTGCGCATGAAGGCCATGTCCACGCTCTTGCGGACAAAATTATGCTTGGGTGGCAGGAGCAGGGGCGTGTCGGCTATGTCAGCCAGTTGTACGGCACCCGTTTCATCTTGCGGGAATTCCAGTGCATGGGGGGCCAGAAGGAAGAATTCCTCCTTCATCAACGGGGTGAAAACGACCCCCTTGATCGGCCCTGCGCCATGGATGACCGCCATGTCCAGCCGCCCGGTCATGATCAGTTCGCTGTAGATGTCATCAAAGCTTTCGGTCAGGTGCAGCGTGATGTTGGGCAGGCGTGCGCGCACGCGTTCCAGCAGTTTAACCGATAGCGTGGAGCCCGCGCTGTAAGGTGACAGCCCGACCGATACCTTGCCCACCAGCGGTCCCGCGCCCCGGGTTATTTCCACCATGGCCCGGTCGAACTGCTTGGTCAGGGTCTGTGCATGCCGGTACAGTTCCGCCCCGGCAGTGGTGGGTGTGACGCCGCTTTTGCTGCGGATGACAAGTTTCTGCTTGAAGGCGTTTTCAAGTGTGGCCAGTTGCTGGCTCAACGCAGGCTGGGCAATATTGAGCAGGTCGGCCGCACGGGAAATGCTGCCCAGGTCAATGATTTTAATAAAAGCCTGCAGTCGCCGTATATCCAACTGGAACTCCGTTACATGTCATAGGCTTGGGCTTTATTGCATTGATAATAGGTATTTTCCTTGCGTTGTCAATATATTGTCATGCATGGGCATGACGTTATGACACAATAACGTTGCCTGCCGGCAGGATGGCCATGATCAGGCCCGATCGGGTTCCGGAACAGGAGTCCTGATACTTGCGGTAGCCGTGTCGAAAACGCGACACCGTTAAAAACACGAAGCATTTTCAATTATATAAATTGTTATATCCAAGTAAGCGCCCGCCTGTCTTGCGAACATATCAATAATCCATATGACGCCACATCGTAACGAATGCGCATCATAAACCTGCACATATTCGTTACGAAACGTCCGGTCGAGTTTCAGGGGGGAAGGCAGATGTCAGGCTTATCAAAGCGGAAGTTATATCTGGTGGCTGGGGTCGCATTCGGTACATTCGTGCCGGCCATGGGCGAAGCCGCGACCGCGTCTGTCTCATCCCCGGAAAAGCATTATCGGGTGACGGCCCATAAAAAGGCGCCAGCCGCCAGCCAGGCCGCGCCTGCGGCCCTGCGTGCGTCCTCCCGACCGGAAGAGATTCATGTGGGCGGCCACCAGACCAATTCCATCTTTTCGCCCGGTGCTGCGCGGCACAGCACCACGCAGGTTACGGTCGTAACCGGTGCGGAACTGCTGAAAACCGGCCAGACGAATGTGCTTTCCGCGCTGGCGCAGGCCAACCCGGCCATTACCACAGCAGCCCTGCCGGGCGGTGGCGCAAGTTCGTTTGTCCAAACCATGCAGCTGCGCGGGCAGTCGCCCGACGACACGCTGATCCTGGTGAATGGCCATCGCCGTCATATCGGCGCCAATTTCAATTCCAATGCGGGCACCAACTGGGGCAGTGAGCCGGCTGATATCTCGCTTATTCCCATTACGGCGATTGACCATATCGAAGTCATTACCGAAGGTGCGTCCGCGCTGTATGGTCAGGATGCCATTGCCGGTGCGGTCAATATCGTGCTGAAGCGTGATACGCACGGTGGCACCATCAATTTCAAGAACAGTGGTTATTACGCAGGCGACGGGCAGGCGCTGGACGGTTCGGCCAGTTACGCCATGGCGCTGGGAAACAGGGGTGGCTATCTTGACCTTGCGGCACAGGTCACCCATCAGCTGCCTACGACGCGGGGCGGGGACTTCTATGGCACCCTGTTTGCCGACCCCACGCGCAATGCAACGGCAGATCGTAACGTGCAGCGCGGTCTGGGCCTGCCCAAGAGCACGCTTGAGACGCTGAGCGAAAACATGTCCATTCCCGTGGCGCACGGGTTCAGTTTCTACAGCACGTCCACCTTCTCGCACCGTCGCGCCAACGTGCCTGAAACATACCGCGCCAATTCGGGGGACGATACATGGATCAACCCGTCGCTCTACCCCAATGGTGACCAGCCCTACATCACCATGGATCAGTATGATTTCGAGACGGATAACGGCATCCGCGCGCGCAAATTCGGTTTTGCATGGGATGCGTACGTAACCTATGGCCGTGACCAGCAGAAATACGGCACCAAGGATTCAGAAAACGCCACCACCGCGTCGGACGGGTCATACGTCTACGATCCGACCCAGACATCCTTCTATGACGGTGAATCGATTTCGTCCGAACTGACAACGGGCCTGCGGGGATCGCGTTCGTTCCACACCGGCCTGCTCCCCAGGGACATCAACCTGAAATTTGGTGCGGAATACCGTCATGACACCTTCCAGATGACGCAGGGTGAAACTGCGTCGTGGGACGGGCAGGGGGCAACCGATCATCCTGGTAACGTGCCCATGGCGGTCACGAACCAGAACCGTGACGTGTATGAAGGGTTCGCCAATCTTGATTTCTACATAACCAAGAAATGGGAGTGGACGCTGGGCGGGCGTGTGGACAGTTATAACAACATGGCCACGGTTGAAACTGGCTCCATCGGTACGCGCTACAACTTCAACAAGCGCTGGGCGATCCGCGCCAACATCAATTCCGGCTACCGTCCGCCGACGCTGGGTGAAATGTCCTATTTCTATTCAGCGCCCTATCCCGGCTATACCGTTGATCAGGTGCCCGCGAACAGCGCCATTGCCAAGTATCTTGGCGCAGGCAACATGAAGGGCGAGTATTCACGCAGCTATACCATCGGCCTTGATGCGACACCTGTTGATGATTTCCATATCACGGGCAACCTGTATTACATTGCGATCAATGACCGTCTGGGCAGCACCCAGTCCTATACGGTTGACCAGAATGACGCCACGTTGAAACAGCTGCTGGCGGCTGCCAATATTTCGAGCGCGACGTCTCTTTCATACTATGCCAACCTTTATAACACCCAGACGTTTGGCGGCGACCTGAGTGCTGACTACACGCTGCATACGCACCGGTTTGGCAAGTTCCGCTTTGCCATGGGCATCAACTTCTCCGATAACGAGATCCGTTCCGCCCGCAACAACCTGGTGAATGAATACACCAAGGAAATGGTCCTCCATTCCGCTCCGAAAAACCGGGAGCAGATCAGCGTGAACTGGCAGTACAAGAAATGGTCGGTGTTCGTGCAGGAAATGCGGTATGGCTCCATTACCTATATGGCTGCGCCGACTGGTCCCGGTTCCGTGCCGTTTGAACAGAACCCGGCCTTCATCACCAATCTGGAAGTCGATTACAAGCCTGTCTCGCGGTGGACCATCGGTGTCGGTGCCAATAACCTTGGCAACAAATACCCGACCCGTATTTCCAGTTCGATTGCCAATTCGCAGCAGGGGCTGGCGAAATATGCCTCCTACTCGCCGTACGGGTTCAACGGGGGGATGTATTATGTCAAGACATCCCTCGATTTCTGATAAGCATCTTAAAATACAGGGGAAGTATAACCGGAAGCAGGCTGGTAGGCCGGATATGACCCTTGCGTAATTCAATGGTCCGGGTGAGATGTCTTTTCAGGCATCACCCGGACCATTCTTTTTTTGATATGCCCCTGCGTCCTGAGTTCATTCCCGTCTGCCAACGCCGCGTGGCATCGGCATCGTGTAAATGCGTCTGACGAGATGTCTGCGCCGCTGGGATGAACGTGGCGTGTCTGAATGGATTTAACTGCGTCCAGCCGTCGATTGCCAGAAGGATCGGCAGCACGTGTCTCAGCGCAGGTCAAAATAGTGCGGAACCTGCAAAAAGGGCGCAGCGCTAGCCAGGGGGCGGTTCAATCATGGGCAGACCGCGACGACGATCCATGCTGTTGCTGATGCCCCTGTGGCGATGTGTCTGATGGACCGGAATATTGCACGTATCTTATCCCGTAGCGTCGGGGGGCCTGCATCGCAGGTGATGCAGGCAGGGTACAGGTGCCCGTGCCACTGTTTGAAAAGTCAGCTTATGAAACGTCCTGTAAATCTAAGAAAAGTTTTTGGTGAAGCATTTATTTTTTTATAAATGCAATGTTTTCAAACAGTTTTTAAAGATGGTCCTGTCGGCGATACTGCGAAAGTAAATGCCTTGTTGCAGGAGACGATGGCATGCATGCGGTTACTTTTGATACCTGCCATCGTCCCTTTCCCCGTTGTCAGGTCAGGCTGTAAGACGGAGCATATCGGTATTGATGCTGGCACTGTCTTCAATGCGGTAGGGGCCACCAGCCAGAATTTCGAGACAGAGCAGCCCCATTGCTGAAGGGCGCCGTTCCCCAAGTTTCAGGACGGATCGTCCATTCGTCCACCGACAGGGCACGCTATCGGATGCATTTCCGCCATCATACCAGCCAAGCGATGAGTCTTCCGTCAGGTGGGAGGTGATGGTGCGCGTGATATTGCCTTCAAACAGTTTGATATTCCCGATCAGTACACCCAGTGGGCGGCGGTCATCCACATACGGACCTATCATGTCAGACGGGCGTGCGGTGTGCGACATGATGCGGACGTCATGCACATCGGGCGGGACCATGAAGAAAACCTTACCATTGGCTTCGCGTATTTTAGGGATGATGGTCTGGGCGTCGGTCATCAGGTAAAGATCGGGTTCTTTACTTGATATTGGTGCTGCAGACTGGCTTTCCAGTCCGGCCGCCGCGGCTCTCGCCTCGATCTGGCGAAAAACAGGTTCAACAAAGTCGCGACTGACGCCAAGCGGGGCTGCTGCATCACGCGTCCAGTCATGGGTTTTGCCCCCGATCCGGATAACCTGCCCGGTCTGCTGGAAAGCGCGGCGGTTTCCCGTATCAAGATAGCTTTCGGTCAACATGCCGTCCGCCATGATGATCGCATGTTCTTCCAATTCGATATGGTAGTATTCATAAGATGTAATGGAATGATCATATAAAACCGACCGGCCATTCACAAGCATACGTGCCGGAATGAAACGGCCGTTGAGGAACAGGCAATGTTCAGCCGTAATCAGCATGTCCTTGTATGGTACGCCGTCAGAAATGGCGTTCTGGCGGATACGGACGGGATAGCCTGCCTCGTCATCGGCCACGCCTGCGCGAACGGTTGCCTGCGCCTTGCCTGCCCAGACCACCGTGCGTGGGACGTGTTGGCCATTGACCAGTGCGAGGACGGTATCGTTTTCCTTAATCTCCTCCACTGCGACGGTCCCGGCAGGGGTGGTGATCATTGATCCCGCCAGGAAACAGACCAGTACGCCGTTATCACCCGTGCTGTTCATGGGGGTGGTGCTGATATACAGATTTCCATCGCTGGTGGACTGAAAAAGATTATGCTGGGTTGCGTAATCGTAGAAATCGCCCTGGACCTGAATGGTCTGGCCCGTGGTCGTGACAATGTCGGTACTGTCGCCTGATTGCGATACGGATGCGATGGCGGTTGCATTCGGTATTTCTATGGTGGCCCCCGGCTGGTCAAAACCACTGATGCTCGGAAATTCCAGAATGGACAGGTTGGCACCGGGCGTGATGACCAATGTTCCGCCGCCCGTACCAAAATTGACCGATGACGCACCCAGTGCAGCGATGGCGGATTCGCCTTCCACCTGATTGATCATCAGCGTGCCGCCATTCTCGATATTATAGGTGGCACCCGACAGGGCGGAAATGGTGTCTTCACCCGACATGGAAACCGTCCCACCATCGGCTGTAATGGTTGCCCCGGTCAGGGCACCGATCAGGTTATTGCTAAGGCCATCCACAGTAACATGCGCGCCGTCGGTCGCGGTGACATAATATGGATCCGCCAGGCCAAGCAGGCTGGGAGCAAAAGATATATTGGCATTTACGTCCGACCCGGAGACGGTCGCGCCGCCGCCGCCTAGGGAAATCACGCCCAGTACGGGAACGGCAGGGACGATGGTGTAATCCCCGCTACTGGTAATGTTGTTATTATATCCATAGACTAGAGACATGTTGGTATCCTCTTGGCTAGCAGGACGGTATGGAACGTGAATATGATTTTTCAGGTAGTCGATAAATTTATATTTGTTATTATTTGTCGATGTAGAGTATAACTTAAAAATATGACCAATAGGTAAATGGCAGGCAGGCGCATATGGGGATGCTTCCTGTTTGTGGGAACTGCGCTATTAATTTTATAAAAATTATGTATAATAATAAAAAATACGAAATTAATAAATATTATACATTTATTAAACGGGGTATGGGTTATGTTTTATTTTTATGGAATGGGACGTAAACATGGCCCGGTCCGAATGATATGTGCTGTTTATGATGAATAAGCCAACAGGAACGTCATTCAGTAAAGTTTTTGCCCTGTTGGTCGTCCTTCTTTGATGCCTTCCGGCCTGACATACCAGTCGTAATGCTCTGAAAGTCTGTTTTCTCAAACGCCAGACTATTCAGCATCGGGGAAAACCTCGCTGGCCCCGTAACATTTGCTGCAGGTATGGGGTGCGTCGCATGCGGTTCATGTATCCCGTGGCGCAGCACATCAGTGCAGGCTGATGAGATAGCGACACGCAGCATGGTTCTCGCCTGCATAGAGTTCTGTTCTGCGCAGTCGGTAGGAGCGTATCCGGTCTCCTGCCGCTTTATGCAGACCATGATGTTGGGTCTATGCCCCAGATGGAGAAAATATACAGAAGGAAAAGTTAAAAATCGAAAGCACACATATTATTGTGAATTCAAAACGGAATGCTCTGACATGATCCGTCAGGAGCGTTGAAATATTATGTTTATGTTGAAGGTTGAGAGCTATACCTGCCTGTATCCCACGTCTAATAAGCTGTTTTTGTTAAGACTTCCGGATTATATATCCAGTTGGTCAGGCCACGCTCTGCCGGAGCATTTCGATATACGGCACCATAAAGATATATACGGGATGGAGTAGTTTTATATATTTCATCAATTATTATGAATAAATCAAAAATGTAATATATAAAATATGGAGTATTTCGAAATTAAAAATTGAAATATATATGTATAAATATTTTATAAATCAAAAATGAAAATTTTTTAAACTTATATGAAATCGAATGAATGTAGAAATATAATAAACATATTTTAGGATAATATTTATGTGTTTATGTGTTGATGTATTGTTATTAATGCTGATAATGTTCGGCGTGTCCGGATAAAATTGTTATCGGCGGCGGTCTAAATAAAATAAATTTTGTATATATTGTATATTGCCTGAATTTTACGATAAATTCACGGCAAAAGGATATATTTATATAATATACTTGAAATTTTTATCTAATTTTTTAATTTTTTTATCAAGTCATTTACCGATTTATAATTTTTTTATGCTTGACAATTTGTTAACAAAAAAATACCCATGATGCCCATGAACGACACAAAAATATTCAACTAAGATTACGCCTGAAAAGTGTCGGGAATATGAAATAATTCGGCAATTTCATGGTGTTTCATGGAAATTTCGAATGTGTCTTTATCTGTTTGATGCTGGGGAAGCTGGTCTGGAATAGATTTATTTCCATCTGAATCATTGATTTTATAGAACATATTGGCATAGCTGACGATGTACGGAACGTGGTTCACGACGGGGAAGGTCACCGACCTGCTGGCGCGCACGGGGCTTGACCGTGTGCCGGTCTGGGTGCCGGTGGTGCTTGGCGTTGTCCTCATGGCCTTCGTGGGGTCGGTCAGGATCGATCCCGCGCTGCAGGGATGGATCTCGA
>NZ_JABLUU010000028.1:0-21831 GCF_018491655.1 Komagataeibacter oboediens
AGACAATCGTGCTATCGATCATCATATATCCGTTGTCACGATCGGCGGCCAGATGCCGGAAAACCTGCTCGATGACACCGCTTTCGCACCAGCGGCGCAGACGTCTGTGAACACTCTTCCAATCCCCGAACCGCGCCGGCAGGTCACGCAAGGGAATGCCTGCACGGTAGCGATACAGCACGGCTTCCACAAACAGACGGTTATCGGCGGCCGTTCCGCCGACATGACCTTCACGACCCGGGAGAAGATCTTTTATCCGTTCCCACTGGCTGTCACTCAGGCCATATCGTCGCATTCATTCTCTCCCTGAAAACCGAGAGAAAACATCACAGATCAAATGCGGGTACAAGCCTCATAGCGCAAGATGCTAACTGACGACACGCCCTAGGCCATCAGCCTCGCAGCCATGGCGAGGTCGTTGCGGCCCATAGTTGGCTAGCACACTAGGCACAACGTAGCGGCAGGCTCCGCCTCAAAGGGCAATACCGGAATGTTAGCCGCGCGTGCGAACGCAGCCTTGCCACAAGGTAAAAGCGGACATTCCGTCCCAATTGTCATTCTGACCGGCATCTTGGCTACGTGGAATGTGCGCCTATCCACTAATTCACGCGACTATGCGCACGACGACCTATTGATAACCGTTGATTATCACTCTACGGTTTCAGCAATGGAGGAGCAGGCATGACCCATCCCGGAATCCTTGTTCGCCAAGAGTGCCTTGATCCCAACGGCCTGTCCGTCACCAATGCCGCACGGGTGCTCGGGTGCAACCGTCAGACTCTCAGCAACCTCCTGAATGGGCGGTCCGGCATCTCGCCGGAGATGGCGCTACGCCTTGAAAAGGCATTCGGCACCTCCGCCCGGTGCTGGATGGAACGGCAAATGAACCACGAACTGGAAACGGTCATGGCCCGCGCCCATGAGATCGAAGTCCGGTCATTTACAAGGCGCCCCTCATGCACATGAACCGCGCGACAATTACAGCAGGCAGCAAGTGATCACAGGCACAATCAAAACCCAGATAGACCAGATCTGGAACGCGTTCTGGTCCGGCGGGGTCTCCAACCCGCTTTCCGTGATCGAACAGCTCACCTTCCTCATGTTCATCAAGCGGCTTGACGACCTCCAGACGGTTGAGGAGCGCAAGTCAGAAGACCTCGGCCTTCCCATCGCCCGCCGTATCTTCCCCGAAGGGGCCGACGACAAGGGCGAGCCCTACGACAATCTCCGCTGGTCCCGCTTCAAGCATTTCGAGGCCCGAGAGATGATGCGCATCGTGGATGAGCACGTCTTCCCCTTCCTGCGCCAGCTAGGTGAGGAAGGATCGTCCTACGGCACCCACATGAAGGACGCGCGGCTTGGTTTCTCCAACGCCAACCTGCTGGCCAAGGTCGTGCAGATGCTCGACGACATCCCCATGGACGACCGTGATACGAAGGGCGACGTCTACGAATACATGCTGGGCAAGATCGCCAGCGCAGGCACGAACGGCCAGTTCCGCACGCCCCGCCACATCATCGAGCTGATGGTCAACATCATGAAGCCCCAGCCCGGTGATACCATCTGCGACCCGGCGGCAGGCACCTGCGGCTTCCTCGTGGCGGCGGGCGAATACCTGCGCGGCCACCACCCGGAGATGTTGCGAAAAAAGCAAACCCGCGACCACTTCCACAACAGTATGTTTCACGGCTTCGATTTTGATGCGACCATGCTGCGGATCGGCGCGATGAACATGACCCTGCACGGGGTCGAGAACGCCGATGTCTCCTACCGCGATAGTCTGGCCGAGGAACATGGCACCGACGCGGGCGCCTATTCCCTGATCCTTGCCAACCCGCCCTTTGCCGGATCGCTCGACTATGACACCACGGCCAAGGACCTCCTGAAGATCGTCAAGACCAAGAAGACCGAACTGCTTTTCATGGCGCTCTTCCTTCGGCAGTTGCGGATCGGCGGGCGCGCGGCGGTGGTCGTGCCGGACGGGGTGCTCTTTGGTTCGTCGACCGCTCACAAGGACATTCGCAAGATGCTGGTCGAGGAACACAAGCTCGACGCCATCATCAAACTACCCTCAGGCGTCTTCCGCCCCTATGCCGGTGTGTCCTGCGCCATCGTGGTCTTCACCAAGACCGGCGTCGGCGGTACGGAGGGCGTGTGGTTCTACGACATGACGGCGGACGGTTTCAGCCTCGATGACAAGCGGACGCCGCTGCTGGATGCGGAGAAGCTCGGCGTCTGCCCAGCGCAGACGCTGACGGACGAGGAACATGCGAAAAACAACCTGCCCGACATCCTCGCCCGCTGGGGTGATCGGGACGCCGAGGCCACGCGGCTCCGCACCGCACAGAGCTTTGTCGTGCCCGCGGCGGACATCATCGCCACCGGATCATGGGACCTGTCGCTGAACCGCTACAAGGAGATCGAACACGAGGAGGTCACCCACGCCGCCCCCGCCGAGATCATCGCCGAGCTGCGCGCGCTGGAGGCCGAGATTGTCGAGGGGCTGGATCGGCTTGAGGGGTTGTTGGGATGATCACGCGAGAGATTGTACGAGCCGCCTTTCCGGTGGTTCCTCTTGATGAAGTCGTGGAATTTCTCGATCACAGGAGAAAGCCTGTTAAACAGTCGGAGCGCGTCGAGGGAATTTACCCATACTACGGCGCGAATGGCCAACAAGGTACTATTGACGGATACCTTTTCGACGAGCCGCTAGTTTTGGTTGCCGAGGACGGCGGACACTTCGGAGATCCCGACCGTGGCATCGCTTACCGTGTGAATGGGAAGATTTGGGTGAACAACCACGCCCACGTCCTGCGCCCAAAGGCGTGCATCGATATTAGATTCCTCACCCGGGTGCTCGAAAACTACGATGTCGGCCCCTTCATTAATGGTAGCACTAGGGCCAAGCTGACTAAAGCTCAGGCCAAACGTATAGAAATTCCTCTCCCGCCGCTGGAGGAGCAGAAACGGATTGCGGGGATACTGGATCAGGCAGCAGATCTCTGCCGCCTCCGCACCCGCGCCCTCGACAAACTGGACACCCTCGGCCAAGCCATCTTTCATGAGATGTTTGGGGATGTGGCACAGAACTCAATGGGTTTTCGGAGGGGAACAATCGGCGACCTGGCTGCAGAAACCCAATACGGGACAAGTGAGAAAGCCAGCGAAACTGGGCCACTTCCAGTATTGCGAATGAATAACCTGACATATGACGGCCGAATGGATCTCGCGTCTCTGAAATACATGGACCTCAAGGCCTCGGATTTTGCAAAATACACGGTTGTCGCAGGCGACATGCTGTTCAACCGCACCAACAGTCCTGACCTTGTAGGAAAGACCGCGGTCTATCGAGGGCAGTCGCCTATGGCCTTTGCAGGTTATCTTGTCCGACTGCGTGCAAATGCGGAGGGGAACACGGAATATATTTCGGCGGTGCTGAATTCGGCTTATGGAAAGGCCACCCTGCGCGGAATGTGCAAAAGCATTATCGGCATGGCCAACATCAATGCTAAAGAGCTGTGCAAGATCTCGCTGCCGATCCCGCCACGCCAATTGCAAGACGCTTTCTCCAACCGACTGGCCGAGGTCGACAAGGAGCGACTCAAGTTCGAAGCGGCAATAGCCGAAAGCAACACCCTCTTCGCCTCCCTTCAACACCGCGCCTTCCGGGGAGAGCTTTGATGCGAGGTGAGTTTCTGGGAGTCCAAAGCCTTCTGATGGCCGAGGTCTTCGAACCTTTGTTTGAGTTCATTGAAGAGAACGAAATCGAGGTCGAAGACCTTTGGCTGGACATTTTTCAGTCGGCATTGCCAAGGCCCGCGCCACCAGTCGAACCAACCTACCAAGATTATAATGATACCGGCGCAATTTATCTGCCCGAAGATATTGATAAATGGATCGCATTTGAGGAGGCCATGGAGCGATATCGGGCTGCTCTCGAACCCTTTAACAACTCCAATCCAGACGACGAGCTCGCCCGGGATTATATCTGCGATTTCTTCAACGACGCCCCCTCGGAGTATGCCATTGTCGAAACTCTGGAAAAGGCCTTCAAACCCTTTGACGACGCCGGTGGTGATCAACTGTCGAACACGTACTTCGTTGCCGTCCAGACTTTCATTGAGAAGTTCAGCCTTCGCTATGATGTCCGCCGACCGTCCTTCAATCGTAGGATGGCGATATATCCAACGCTTCCAGGGCTATTCACAAAGATGCTGCGAGATCTGAAGTTATCCAGCGCTCAAGATGCCGCTCTGGCCGAGCTAATGGTGGCCTTTGAAGAGTCAATCCGAGATCTGCACGACGAGCGGTCGCCTCGGAAAGTGAAGCAGTGCATTGCGGCTCAGTTCAATCTGCTCGAAGCTATGTTATCCCAGCACCCAAATATACTTGCCTATAATGCCGCTATGGAAAACCGCATTCCGCAAGGCCAGAAGGCGAACACCTTCGGTGCAATGTGCAACAAGGCGGGTGTGTGGCCTCACAACAAGGTCATGGAGGCCGCAAAAGCCATCTATGGCTTTGCGTCCGACTATCCGGGAATTCGCCACGGCGGTACTCCAGCCAGCCAACTGCGTGAAGTTGATATGCGCGATCTCCTTTCGATATCTGTGATTTTGACAGGGCTTTCCCCTTATTTGAGTCCCTCCATGGATCCAGAGAAGATTTATTTGGATTGAGGATTGCATGACCACCAGTTTTACCCGTGCTGCCAAAATTTATTCCGTCCAAAGGGAAATATGTCAGCTCGTGACCACAGGAGCCGATTTCTCTCTTGATCAAGCTATTCTGGGTGAAACGGAATTCGATTTTAAAGGGGCTGATACATGAGCCAGTTCAGTTTTCTGTCAGCAGACTTTCCAGCTCTCTTTAAAACGGCGAGCAAAGCCGAGACCCACGCGTTGTCTGACCCAAGGGGCGCGTGCTTCTGGGCGCGGCTGACGCTTGAGACGGCGCTGAAGTGGCTCTACCGGACCGACCCGGCGCTGCGGACCGTCTACACCGACACGTTGGCCGCGATGATTGCAGAGCCGAGCCTGGCGGCGCTGACCGGCCCCGCCGTCGTCATCAAGGCCCGTTACATCAAGGACCAGGGCAACCGCGCCGCCCATGACACCGGCAAGCCGCTGAGCGCCTATGATGCCAGCGCCTGTGTGCGCGAGCTGTTCCATGTCTGCTACTGGATTGCCCGGACCTACGCAAAGATCAAGCGCCCGGACCCGGCGCTGACCTTCGATGCTGGGAAGTTGGAGAAGTCGCTGACAATCACCGCCAGCACCGTGGCGCAGATTCAGAAGATTGAAGCGGACATCAAGGCCGAGCGCAAGCGCGCGGCGGACGCCGAGGAAGCCCTTCGTGCCTCTGAAGAGGGACGCGCCAAGCTGGATGCGGAGCTAGCCGCCGTTCGGGCGGAAATGGCCGCACTGCGCAAGGCCAACAGCACGGTGCAGGACGACCATGATTACGGCGAGGCCGAGACCCGCGACAACCTCATCGACCTGCTTCTGAGCGAGGCGGGCTGGCCTCTCGATCAAGAGCGGGACCGGGAGTTCGCCGTGACGGGCATGCCCACCCAGAGCGGTGACGGTTACGTCGACTACGTGCTCTGGGGTGACGACGGGAAGCCTCTGGGTTTGGTCGAGGCCAAGCGAACGAAAAAAGACAGCCGGACGGGGCAGCAGCAGGCGAAGCTCTACGCAGACTGTCTGGAAAAGCGATACGGTCGCCGCCCGGTAATTTTCACCAGTAACGGCTATGAGCACTGGATCTGGGACGACCAGGCCTATCCGCCGCGACGGATCTCGGGGTTTCTGAAGAAGGATGAGTTGCAGCT
Source organism: Komagataeibacter oboediens (assembly GCF_018491655.1). Lineage (NCBI taxonomy): Bacteria > Pseudomonadati > Pseudomonadota > Alphaproteobacteria > Acetobacterales > Acetobacteraceae > Komagataeibacter > Komagataeibacter oboediens. The sequence continues at coordinate 5,834 of NZ_JABLUU010000028.1, forward strand.
GCTCTTGCAGCGTCGCGAGAACGTCCGCCCCTTGGCGAAGGTCGATGTAGACCCGGAGATTGCGGGGCGCCATTACCAGCAGCGCGCCATTCGCCGTGTGGGGGAGGCTATCGAACGCGACGCTCAACGCAAGGCCCTGCTGGTCATGGCCACGGGCAGCGGCAAGACCCGGACCGTCATCGCCCTGATCGACCAGCTGATGCGCGCCAACCGGGTGAAGCGCGTGCTCTTCTTGGCCGACCGGATCGCCTTGGTGAAGCAGGCACACGGAGCGTTCAAGACGCATCTGCCCTCGACGCCCTCGGCCAACCTGCTTGAGCGACACGACACCAAGAAGAATGACCACGCCGGAGCGCGGGTCTGCCTATCGACCTATCCGACAATGATGGGGCTGATCGAAGAGAGCAAGGGCGGCGAAAAGCGTTATGGCCCTGGTCACTTCGACCTGATCGTGATCGACGAGGCGCACCGGTCGGTCTACCGCAAATACCGGGCGATCTTCGATTACTTCGACAGCCTGCTGGTCGGTCTGACCGCGACACCGCGCGATGAGATCGACAAGGACACCTATTCTCTGTTCGGGCTCGAGAAGGGCGTGCCAACCGACGCTTATGACCTCGATGATGCCGTGGGCGATGGTTACCTCGTACCGCCGACTACCATCTCCGTGCCGCTGAAGTTCCAGCGCGACGGCATCGACTACGATCAGCTGACCGACGAAGAGAAGGAAGCCTGGGACGCCATCGAGTGGGACGAGGAAGGCACAGAGCGGGACCGCGTCGAAAGTGCCGACCTGAACAAGTGGCTTTTCAACAAGGACACGGTCGACAAGGTGCTGGAGCACCTGATGCGCAACGGGATCAAGGTCGAGGGGGGCGACCGGCTGGGCAAGACGATCATCTTCGCCAAGAACAGCAAGCACGCCCGGTTCATCGTCGACCGCTTTAATGAGGCCTATCCGTACTACAAGGGGCAATTCGCCCAGTTGATCGATTACAGCGTCAGCTACGCCCAGTCGCTGATTGACGACTTCTCCGAGGCGGACAAGGCCCCACACATCGCGGTTTCGGTCGACATGCTGGATACCGGCATCGACGTGCCCGAGGTCGTGAACCTCGTCTTTTTCAAGATCGTCAGGTCCAAGACCAAGTTCTGGCAGATGGTCGGTCGAGGCACCCGCCTGTGCCCCGATCTGTTCGGGCCAGGCGAGGACAAGCAGCAGTTCGTCATCTTCGACTACTGCCAGAACCTTGAGTTCTTCCAAGAAAACCTCAACAAGACTGATGGTCCCACGGCCAAGCCGCTAGGCGAGCGACTGTTCGACTCACGCGTCGAACTGATCGAGGCCCTGGCAGACGCTGGCGAGCCGCACGAGGTGCTGATCAAGGACATCAAAAGGCGGCTCCATGACGAGATACTTGGCATGCCACTGGACAACTTCATCGTCCGGGCCAAGCGGCGGAGTGTCGAGAAGTTCCGCGACCCGAAGGGCTGGGACAACCTGACCCTCGACGACCGGCTGACGCTGATCGAGGAGGTCGCCGGGCTGCCAACGGCCTTCGAGGATGGCAATCTGCCCGCTAAGCAGTTCGACCTATTGCTTTTGACCACACAGCTAGAGCTGCTAAAGCAGACCGGAGCCTTCACCCGGCTCCAGATGCGGATCATCGACTTCGCTTCAGCGCTGGAAGGCATCGACAACGTGCCTCTCGTGGCGAAGGAAATGGAGCTGATTCTCGACATTCAGACTGATACCTTCTGGGAAGACATCACACCGGAGATTCTGGAGACCGTGCGTCGACGCCTTCGACACCTGGCTGAACTCATCAAGCCTGCGGAGCGCAAGGTGGTCGTCACCGACTTCGAGGATGAAATCGGCGAAGGGACCGAGGTCACCATGCCGGAGGTGGGCAGCGGCGTGGACAAGGCGCGCTTCAAGATGAAAGTCCGTCGCTTCATAGACGATCATCGTGACCACATCACCCTGATCAAGGTCCGCCGAGGTGAGCCCCTGACCAAGCAGGATCTCGAAGAGCTGCAGCGCATACTGATCGAGCAGGAAATCGCGAATGATACCCTCATCGCTGACCTCGACGTGGAGGGAGGCCTCGGCCGCTTCTTGCGGTCATTGACTGGCTTGGACAAAGCTGCCGCGAAGGAGGCTTTCAGCACATTCGTGGGGCTACACCAGTTGAATGCCGACCAGACCGAATTCCTAGACTTGGTTATCAATAGTCTAACGGAGGCTGGATATGTCGATCCGGCCAGCTTCTACGAGAGTCCGTTCACCGATCTGGACGACATGGGCATCGCCGGTCTCTTCGACCGAGAGCAGGCTAAAGAGATTATTCAGATTGTGAGAACTCTGAACGACGCTGTTGCTGCGTGATGAACTATTTCTCATTGTTGCATATCAAAAACACATCTCTTATGCCCACCAAAGCAGCTGCCCCTAGATATAAATTCTGGGCCCATTCACTGTGACACGTCGATGCGGCGCTCATAATCACGCACGAACTGGCGTCAGAGGATCATTGTTAGGCAGGTAGCGTTATAGGATGATGATCGCATCATAATGACGAGACGTTTAGTGTCCGCAGGTGGCATTTTTGGTCTCTCCACCTGCCCTGTCGTGCGTTCAGTTCCCACAATGTTGCCGCGCAGAAATCTACTTATCGATGTCGGCTTAAGGGAACATCGCTTACGGACGGAATGTCTGGGATGAGGCGTAAGCCGCCTCGGCATAGTCGACGCACTGCTCAGCCCGCGAACCGCTCCCGGTGCCTGCGGACGTAGAGCAGATGCGGGTGATAGGCAGGATCCCTCGGCAGGATAATCCGTTCCATTTGTCGACCAAACAGACTGCTCAATTCGCTCGGGATGCGGTTGTGAGCGACGAGCAGGCCCAAATCGTCCGTCAAAGAGATGAGATGGCGGTCAAAGAGCCAGTGGACTGTTGCCGAGAGAGCGATGCCGTTCCTGACGATGTTCGGCCCACCGTCAGCAACCGCTTGGATATGGGCCGCCTGTGCCTCCGCCTTGCCTCCGCCGTTGATGAGCCGCAACCCGGTCACACAGCAGCGTCCATCGTACGCATCAATGACTTGGCGACGGAAGGCAGCATCCCTGATTTGGCGGTTGACAAGAACCTGCTCAATGCGTCGGGCCTGGTCTGGCGGCGGTGCCTCTAGCAGATCGCGCGTCGGTTGGTCCACATGGATCGGATCGAGTTCGAGCCGCCGCGCATTGGTGGGCGCGAGCGTGGCATCGAGCCCCCTCCGGACAATCGCACCAAAGTCAGCCGGCGAGATCGTCCGGATCGATCTACCCTGCAGGGCGGCGCCCCGTCTGGTAGGTTCAAGCGCTCGAAGGCGTTCCTCGAACGGCCCGTCGGGGCCCTCCAACGGAACGACAGTATCGAATTCGAGGTAGCCCTCCATCCTGGCGTAGCTATAGCCTGGCCGGGCGGGATCGGGTTCGACGGCAATGACCTTGGCGACCGCGACGTAGCCACTGCGGCCGCCGTTGCGACGAGGTTCCCGATAGAGGATCCAATCCCCGAGGCAGTCCAGTGCGGTGAGCAGGTAACGATCAGGAAAGTGGTACTTCGAGACAATCTCGTCATCATAGGTCGTACCGGCGCGAGTATCGAATACCCCGTTCACTCTTTGCCCTCCGCTGCTTGGAACCGACGAGGATAGGCATGTCTCAGTTCATAGCAATAGCTGGCGTCCGCAGCACGATAAACTTGAATAGGTTATGTCCGCTATCCGATGCGCTGCCTGAAGGTCGTTATGTCAAAAGAAGGCGACTGTTGCATGTCTGCGCCATTCTCGCTGAATAGATGGGTCCCCTTCGTATCGGGTAAAAAACAGGTGGATGATATGATAAAATAGCGTTTCTTCAAGTGATTAGAAAATAATATGAATTGAGTATTACTCTTAATTTGATCCAGAGAGCGAGGCGATTAATGCAAGTCAGGGACTTAATGAAACCCGATGGACGCGTATTTTTAAAAAGCGTTTTTGGTCAAATCAGTGACGAATGGCCATGTGTTTCATTCTCTCGCTCTTCCGTAGGGACTATGCTGAGACAGGAGTTTGTCCCTGGGCGTGATATTCTGATCTATGTCGGAACACTTAATGGTAATCTGACCGAAGATCCCGAACATCGTGGCCGACTGCTCGCAGCTGTCATGATCGAACCAAGTCAGGTACTTGAAACGCGCCGGATCATATCGAAAAATTTCTGGTCGAACTTAGGCGAGCAGTGGCCCCACGCCATGGCTGTTCTCAAGGCGGCAGTAATGGAAGGGCCGCCTTATCCGAAGGCTCATGACGTCATTCCAAACGCCTATCGCCAGTTCGCGCTGATGGAAAACCGCGGGGGCATTGTCGAAGCTATCGGCAAAGAGCGCGCAGCGGTTATGGCGTTGCCGATTACTCCGTTGGCACTACATTTATCGCCTGATGTGCAAGCTTATATCAACATCCGGGCCAGTGTTTCCGAAACGCCCAAAAGTATCCGTGAAGAAGCAACGCGGATGGCCGACCTCATTATCAATCGTGTGCGTACCGGTGGCACCCAACGCGTTGTCACCAATGCCAATCGCACGGCTCCAAACATATCCGATCTTTTCTCAATGCTGACTCGAAAATGGCAGGTCGATCAACGCGGACTATGCGCCCTATGCGGTGGTCTTCTGTTGCCGGGAACAAAGAATAAAATGCTTCAGCCCTCTGCGGACCGAATAGATAGTAATAATGAATCATATGATGAACAGAATGTTCACATAACTCATCTGGCCTGTAATCTGGCCAAAAATAAATATGGAACTGACGAATTTGAAGAATGGCTCATGGCTCTGCGTGGTAATGACCTACGTAGCGAATGATAGAATGATAGAAACCGTTTCTTTTTATTGGTTTGATGAAAGTTGAGCTGATAGCCGAGCACAATTGTCTATATGAGCTGTGCATGTCCGCTATACGAAAAAAATAACCACGAGCACTGCAAGCCTCGAGTGAGGACGCAAACGGGCATCGCGAACGTGAATTATCCTTCCGACACAACATTCAATGGAAATTTCGTGCCTTAACCACGATATTTTCTCGCAAGCGACCCTGTTCAAGGTCGGAGAAAGCGTGCAACGACCGATTTCCCACATCGGCCAGCAGAAAGGAGAGATCCATAATCTCACGCGCTACCAGATGCACCACCTCCCCTTCCTTCTGCAACCGTCCGACAACCCCCAGCATCTGGCCTGACAGGACCACACGACGAAAGCGCTCGAACATATCAGGCCAGATGATCACGTTGATCGCCGCTGTTTCGTCTTCCAGCGTCATGAACACCACCCCCTCGGCCGAACCGGGCCGCTGACGGACCAGCACCAATCCTGCCACCGACAGGCTGCTCCTGTCCCGGGCCTCCAGGGCCTGCCGACACGTCACCATCCCGCGTTCGATGAGATCAGGGCGCAGGAAAGCCACGGGATGATCCCGCAGGGTCAGGCCGGTGCGGTTGTAATCGCGCGCGACCTCGGCCCCGTCCCGCATGGGCTGGAGCAGCACATCAGGTTCTTCCGCTTCACGCATGACGGCGGCTGCGGCAAACAGCGGCAGGGGTTCGTCACGTAGTGCCTTGATCGCCCAAAGCGCTTCGCGCCGGGCCAGACCCAGCCCCGGCCGGAAAGCGTCCGCCTCGGCCAGATGGGTCAGGGCTACCCCCTTCACCCCTGCCCTGCGCCACAGATCGTCGACCGAGGCAAAGGGCCGGTCGCCCCGCGCCGCCACGATCCGGGCCGCATCCTCATTGGCCAGCCCTTTCACCAGGTTCATGCCCAGACGGACGGCAAACAGCCCGTCATTCCGCTCCGGGCCTTCAAGTATGCTGTCCCAGCGCGAGGCGTTGATGCAGACCGGCCGGATCTCGACCCCGTGCTCGCGCGCGTCGCGCACAAGCTGGGCCGGGGCGTAGAATCCCATCGGCTGGCTGTTCAGGAGTGCTGCCAGAAACACATCCGGATGGGTGCATTTCATCCACGATGACGAATAGGCCAGAATGGCGAAGCTGGCGGCATGGCTTTCGGGAAAGCCGTAACTGCCAAACCCCTCAAGCTGCTGGAAGATACGCTCGGCAAAGGTCTCGGGATAACCGCGCGCCGTCATGCCCTCGATCAGCCGCGTGCGGAAGCGCGAGACCGTGCCGGTATTCTTGAACGTCGCCATCGCGCGGCGCAATTGATCAGCCTCGGACGCCGAAAACCCGGCGCAGACCATGGCCACCTGCATCACCTGTTCCTAAAACAGCGGAATGCCCAGCGTCTTCCTGAGCACCTTTTCGAGTTCCGGTGTCGGGTAGATTTCCTTTTCCTGCCCGGCCCGCCTGCGCAGATAGGGATGCACCATGTCGCCCTGGATGGGGCCGGGCCGGACGATGGCCACCTCGATCACCAGATCATAGAACACCCGGGGCCTGAGCCGCGGCAGCATGGACATCTGCGCCCGGCTCTCGATCTGGAACACCCCGATCGTGTCGGCTTTCCTGATCATGGCATAGGTGCGCGGATCCTCGGCCGGGATGGTCTGCAGCGTGTAATGCTGCCCCTTGTGTTCAGCCAGAAGATCCAGTCCCTTCTTCATGCAGGTCAGCATGCCCAGCGCCAGCACATCGACCTTCATGAATTTCAGGACATCGATATCGTCCTTGTCCCATTCGATGATCTGGCGAGCGTCCATGGCTGCCGGTTCGATCGGCACCAGCTCATCCAGCCGATCATGGGTCAGGACAAACCCGCCGGGATGCTGCGACAGGTGGCGCGGCACGCCGATCAGGCAGCGCGCCAGATCCAGCGTCAGCCGGATGCGCCGGTCGGACAGGTCGATCCCCGTCTCATTCAACGCGCCCTCATCCAGCTTCCGCCCCCAGCCCCAGATCTGGCCGGACAGGGTACGGATCAGGTCTTCGGGCAAGCCCATGACCTTGCCGACATCGCGCAACGCCCCTTTCGCGCGATAACGCGTCACCACGGCGGTAAGGGCAGCGTGGTTGCGGCCATAATGACCATAAATCCACTGGATGACCTGCTCCCGGCGCGCATGTTCGAAATCCACGTCAATATCGGGCGGCTCGCGGCGCTCTTCGGAGACGAACCGTTCGAAGAGCAGCGATGTCCGTGCCGGATCGATGGCGGTAATGCCCAGCACGTAGCAGACAGCGGAATTGGCCGCCGATCCCCGCCCCTGGCACAGGATGCCCTGTGATCGGGCGTAACGGACGATGCTGTGGACGGTGAGGAAATACGGCGCGTAATCCATGCGCCCGATCAGGGCGAGTTCATGGTCGAGGGTTTTCCTGACCTCGGGCTGAATGCCCTCGGGATAGGCCGTTGCCGCCCCTTCCCAGGTCAGGGCTTCCAGCGCCTGCTGCGGCGACTGGCCCGGGACGGACACCTCGTCGGGATACTGGTAGGCCAGGTCATCAAGGCTGAAGCGGCAGCGCTCCACGATCTCCATGGTCCGGGCCACCGCTTCGGGATAGCGGCTGAACAGCCGGGCCATTTCTGCAGGCGGCTTGAGGTAGCGGTCCGCATGGCGCTCACGCGCGAACCCGGCTTCGTCGATGGTGGTGTGGTTGCGGATGCAGGTCACCACATCCTGCAGGATGCGCCGGTCATGGGTGTGGAACAGCACGTCATTGGTCACGACCGCTGGCACCCGCGCCTGATGGGCGATGTTCGCCAGTTCATACAGCCGCATCTGGTCATTGGGCCGGCGCCGCAGGGTCAGCGCCATGTAGGCCCGGTCGGCAAAGGCGTCCTGCAGCTTGCGCAGATGCAGGGCGCAGGCATCATCCGCCGTATCCGGGAGCAGGATCACAAGGAGCCCTTCGCCCCATGCCACCAGATCCTCCCAGAGCAGATGGCATTTCCCCTTCCCCGCCCGGGCCTTGCCAAGGGTGAGCAGCCGGCACAGGCAACCATAGGCGGCTCGGTCCGTCGGATAGACCAGCACGGGCGCGAAATCGGCCAGATCGAGACGGCAGCCCACGACCAGGCGGATGCCGGTCTCTTTCGCGGCGACATGGGCCTGCACCATGCCCGCCAGGGAATTGCGGTCGCAGATGCCCAGCGCTTCAATGCCAAGGGCCTTTGCCTGCTCGAACAGTTCAATCGGTGAGGACGCGCCGCGCAGGAAGGAGAAATAACTCGTCACCTGCAGTTCGGCGTATGGCACGCTCATTCAAAGAGACCGTGCAGGAACCAGCCCTGCGAACCGGTCTCGCCATGTTCGCCATCCCCGGTCCGGTAAACCCAGAATGTCTCCCCGCTCCTATCTTCCACCCGGAAATAATCCCGCACGGTGGTCAGTTCAGCATCTCCTTTCCACCATTCGCCAAACACGCGCTCGGGGCCATCAGCGCATCTGATCCGGCGGCGGATGCCGCGCCAGATGAAGAAGACCGGCGGATGGTCGGGCAGCACTGCCATGGTCTGGATCGGCTCAGGACGGGGCAGCAGGCGCGTGGGGCGTGGCCAGTGATCCGGCCAGTCCTTTGCGTCTTCGGGTGCGAGGGCGGGCACGCGGCAGACAGCCCGTTCGGGCGCGTCGCTTTCCACTGGGGCAAAGCGATACAGGGCCTGCGTGCCGACGCGGTTGGCCAGGGTATCGATCAGGTCGGAGACGTCGGCCTCTTCCTCCTCGATCAGGGCGGATACACCCTGGCGGTGCAGGATCGGCTCGGCCAACGACGCGGTCAGCACCATGCGCTCGATCCCGAAGCCCGGATCGATGGTCTCGATCCTGTCACAGAGCAGACGGGTTAGGCGTCTGACGTCCCGCACCGGCATGGCCGTTGCCACGCGGACGGCCTCGGTGCGGCTGTCCACCCGGTGCAGCAGCAGGTCAAGGCGGCGCACGCCCTGCTCGCGTTCCTCCAGCCCGGCGCACAGGGGCGGCACGAGTTTGGTGATGTAGCGGGCTATGGTCTCGGCGGCGCTGATCGGTTCGGCAAAGTTCTGGCTGACCTGCACCGGCGCCTGCAGCCGGACCGGGACAATGGCTTCCGCCTGCCGCCCGAAAGCCTGGTCCAGCCTGCGGGCGACATCCGGACCGAAGCGCAGGGTCAGCGGCGCGCGCGGCATGCCGGCCAGCGGGCCGATGCGTGATATGCCCAGTCCATGGAGACCATCGATGAGGTCGGCTGGCATGCGCAGGGCTTCGATGGGCAGGTCGGTGATCGCTGCCGCCGTTTCACCGGGCGGCACGAGGGTGATGGGTCCCCGGCCATAGCGCGCCAGCGCATGAGCGACACCCCATGTATCGGCAATCGCGGCCCGGGCCGTGATCCCGGACTCCTTCAGGCGCGTGACCATGTTCTCCAGCATGACGGCCTCGCCCCCATGCAGGTGATCGGCACCCGTCGTATCCAGCACGATGCCGTCTGGCGGATCGGGGGCCACGATGGGGGCGATGCGGTGCTGGAACCATAGCGCCAGCCGCTCCAGCCCTGCCCGGTCACCGTCCGGGTCGGCATCCATGATGAGCAGATAGGGATGGAGCGCCTGCGCTTTCGCGACAGGCGCGCCGGGACGCAGACCCAGCCTGCGGGCGGCGAGATCGACCGACAGGATGACCCGTCGCCGCCCCGACCGCCCGGCCAGCACCAGCGGGCGGTCAGGCGCGGGCGCGTCGGTCCCCAGCCGCTTCCTGAGCCGGTCTGTCGGCCAGAGCGGCAGGTAGAGCGAGACGACACGGCGCCAGTCTCCCTTTGGCATCACAGGCCTCCACTTCGAAATCGGCGCATTCGCCCGCGCGGGCACGGATCAGTTCCAGCAGCCAACGGGACCGGCCGACGCCGGGCACTGGCAGCGGCACGGATGGCAGGACCGAGACCCGCCACCGGGTGAACGACGCCGTGGGCTGGCCGAAATCCGCGGCATCCGTCTGCCGCCGCCAGCGCCGTATGGCGATGCCCAGCGCCCCGGATGTCTCGGCCGCCAGTTGCAGGCGGCGCGAGGCGGTCATGGACAGGCGGGCGACCTCGGCGACAACCGCGCCCAGCCCCTGATGGCGCAATGCTTCCTCGAAACAGGCCAGGACATCGACGTCCGAACTGGCCGCAACATAGATGGTCCGTCGCGCCGACAGGCCGACCTGCTGCAGTGCCGGGGCATACAGGTCCTGGCGGTTGGCGATCCACAGCACCTTTCCGCGTGTTCGCGCTGCGATCCCGGCGGAAAACAGCCCGGATGCCGCTGCATTCAGGGCGTCATGGCCGCCGCCTGCCACCTCATGCAGCGCACCTAGCGCCAGGCCGCCATCTGGCAGGCGACCGTCAATCTCGGGCATGCCGAAGGGCAGTACTCCCCGCCTGCGCCGGCCCTGGCCTTCGAGGCGGCTGACCTGTGCTCTCAGCGCCTCCAGCGCGGGACGGGGTTCGGGTGCAGGCATGGGGTCGGACAGTCCATTCGGGTGTTTCTGACACAGAATCAGTGATTGTGTTCGTTATTTGTTCTGGTACGGTGACGAATGTCAACCCATCCTGGAAAAGCGGCTGTGATCCGGACGCGGGCACAGGCTTGCCGTCCGATCTAGGCTCGATGAAAACTGTCTGGATTGCAGGGGTTTATCAGGAACAGTCCGGCCATCCCCTTCGTGCAGGGTGGATACCGTCCGGCAGGACACCCATATCCGGACTCGCGAAAGGACGGCGTGATGTGCAACCTCTATGCGATGACCAGCAGTCAGCAGGCGATCCGGGAGGCGGCCCGGGTCATGACCGACCGCACCGGCAATCTCCGCCCCCTGCCCGAGATCTGGCCCAACACCATGGCGCCCATCGTGCGGAACGCGCCGGATGGGCGTGAACTGGTCATGGCGCGCTGGGGCATGCCCACGCCGCCGGGCTACCTGAAAGGCCACAGGGTCGATCGGGGTGTGACCAATATCCGCAATCCGACCTCGACCTGGTGGAAACGCTGGGAAAGTGTCGCGCATCGCTGCCTGGTGCCGCTCACGGCCTTTTCCGAACCGGAGCGCCTGCCGGATGGGACCAGCAGGCCCGTCTGGTTTGCCCGTAGCGATGGGGAGCCGCTGGCTTTCTTTGCAGGGATCTGGTGCCGGTGGACGTCAGTACGAAAACTGGCGGATGGCGAGACGACGGATGACCTGTTCGGCTTCCTGACCACCACTGCCAATCGGGAAGTCGGCGCCATTCATCCGAAAGTCATGCCGGTCATCCTGACCCGGCAGGAAGAACTGGATCTGTGGATGATGGGGCCCTTGGACGATGCGCTACAACTACAGCCCCCCCCCCTGCCCGACAACGCCCTAAAGATGGTACATGCTCCCCCGGTAGGCAGTTATTAAATGACACCTTTGGCGGGGGGGAAGGTGAATGTCCGCTATGAGTGAGGAGTGATCAAAAGCTGCCACTAGCAGTGCTAACATTCATAAATGCTTTTATTCCTATAACGAATCCCTCCCCAACCGGACTACCCATATCGTGCCTAGAAATCGCAGGACCGGTGGACCGCCGCTGGTGCAGCGGTATTTTTCCAATGTGCGAACCGAGGCCCCAATCAGTTCAGCGGCTTCGCCCCTAGCAGATAGGTGCGCAGGATGCGGGCGGGGGACCTGAGTAGGCGTGCAGGTATAGCGACTTCTAGTGTTGATCATAAAAACATCCCTGTCGATGTGGCCTGTTTCTGGATTGAAGTGAGGCCGGTAAGATGAGGCTGACGGGAAAGAAGCGGCCTGGGAGTGGAGGAAATGACGTGCGCGAATTTCTCCACCCCAAAGGCGTGATGGGGCATAGGATGAGAGCGGAAAAGATGACCAAATATGTTGAGGCTTGACATCAGACATCGGCATGTCTTGCAATCAAGAAAAATCAATATGGTTATTGGAATGACTATGGTCCAAAGTAGGATAATAAATCCGATGATATATTTGGAGTATCGCCAGTGCCGAGGTTGCCACCTGAATTGTCCGCGCAGTTTGATCGTGAGGAAGAAAATGCTCTTGCGCATATTGCGCAATTTAAAAACATATCTGAGATAGATAGTATCGGATGTGTAGAGTGGACGGTAATTTATGAATATGATAAAAATTCTAAAGTAGATAAATTTTTCTATTCCGCCATTTTAAATGAAAATCAAACAGAGGCTGCCTTATCTCGTAAAACGTGGGATCTATCTGTAGGTCAGGGAATGCCAAGCTTTACACAGAGACACGACATGAGGGGTGGTGATATTACCACCTATGATAGATTTGGGATGGATAACGTAGAGCCACTTGTATATTGTCGTAATTTCCATGGAATTAAACCAGATCAATTTGACCTAAGTGAAGAGTTTCGCCTTTTTCATAATTTATACTTTGACAAAAATAGTAATAATTTCATTTATATAGATGGGCGGGGAAATGAGGTTATTGTCGCCGAGATTGGAGACAAAAAAGTTCGTGTTCTGACTTCATTTTTGAAAAAATATCTTGCTGCCCGTCAGATGAATTTAGCTGTGTTTTTTGATCATAGGGCGAATTCTGATCTTTCTCTTTTAGAGGTAAATAATTTAGTCGAGCCTGTCGAGTTTTCATCAAAAGATAGATGTTATTCTTTAGGGTTTGGTGATGGAATTATTTCTGGGAAGACGTTCTCTCGACTTCTTGGAAAAAAAATTATTTATGCGCCTCCTATAGAGGCATGTGGCGTATGGCCCTATGAGGATGCAGAAAAAAAAAGAATATAAAGAATTCATTGTTGGGATTGATGCCGAGGGGAATCTTATAAAAAATACATGTGACCCAGATTGTTTAGCAAATTACTTTGGATCGAACGAGGAATATTCACATTATTTAACTCCTGTATGGTTTTCTCGTGATGTTTTGGAGAAATACTATAATAATCCTGGAAAATATTCTGTTGAAGACGGTTATGTTAGGTGTGGATCGTTGTGGGGCATCCAAATAGACAACAATATACCTGATCATGTCATGGTTTATCTAGGTGATCTTGGGCGGGATTTGTCATCTGAAGAGCAAAGACATTGGGTTAATTATAATTTGACTCCTAGTGACAGAATGCCCAGCAAAGTAAATTTCGAACGTTCGTTCAATGCGAAGTTTTCGATACCAAGTGAGCCTGATTTACTATTTAAATATTTATATCAAAAATTAAACGAAAAATGGATGAAGAAAAATGGATGGCCTCTATTTAGAGAAATTCATTCCGGAGATGCGCATATTATAAAGCAAGTTAGGCTTTTATTTGCCAACAACTTGGGAGAATTTGATCATCAGATACTATTTTTAGTAAAGCTTTTGATTGATTATTTGAATGAATCTCAGTTGGTGAGCGCGTGTGGAGGAGCCCTTCCCGACGAAAAAGGGATTGGAAAATTGGAGCGGTATCTTACGAAATACAATTATCCGCATCGGGTACGAGATATTAAGTTACTGCGATTATTACAGAATTTACGTTCTAGTGGCGCTGCACACGCCAAAGGGGGGCGTTTTGATCGAGTACACAAGGATATTGGTCTTGACAAAAAAACAGCGCCTGAAGTTTTCCGAGAAATAATGGAGAAAATAAATAAAATGCTAAATGATATCCATGACTTCTTTTTTTAATGAAGGCGATTAAAAATTACGAAACTAAAATATATATTCATATATTATATTTCGAGAATTCTAGAGGCAGTTAGGCCTTGATATGGCCTGCTGTGCAGCAAGGATAATGACGGAGAGGAGTTACGTGGTGTAATAAATGGGCAACCAAATCGTGGAGTTCGTCGACCGGCATCAAATAGCAAGAAGTAGGATGGGGCAAAGCGCCGCGAAGTCCATCGATAACACGATGAGCTATTGTCCGCTTTTCTCGAACTCCGACCACAAGCCGACCTTCCGCTTTTGGCCAACTTGGTCGTGAGAGATCGTGTGTCTTATGTCCGCTATGCGGAAATCGATACGAGCCACCGTATGTCCGCCATGAAGGCGTCTGCCGCCTGTCCGCTTCACGTTCCTTGAGCGGACAGGCAGTTCAGGGGGCAAACGGAAGGTCGGCTTTGGGGCATTCAACGACAAATAATAACGGGTTTTCCTTTTTTTATAATCGTGACGTTCATAACATACCTAATATGGTCGCCGCAGGGTAATTTCAGATCCTATTTAAAGCATCTCATTGAAAAACGAAAAATATTCTAACTTGCATAATTCTTCTCCCACATGACTGATTCTATTCTCTCTTGAATTGCATACGCAGCCGCCAAAGCAATGGCGTGCTCTGAAGAGAGTCCAGCCATGTCTACTACGCAACGGCGATCAGTGCTGCCGTCGGCTCGTTCGACAACGATAAAGATACTTGAGAGAGCCGCTGCCTCGTCTGTCCCAAAGACATTGGTAACGGCTAGCGTGTATCTAGCTGGCAATATAATGCACCTTCGCATGTCTTTCGCGCAAGATTTAAGCAGATCGAGACGGGATTTAAAAAGATCATTTACATACTGCGAGATGGATTCTTTTTTCCCAAGTTCGTTGCACCACGCAACCCAACCGCTGGATGTGATGGGCATCATCACCAGCGGACACGTCGGAATTGCAGCTTTCCGGGCTTTGTTTTCTCGAATCATCCACATTTCGAAGCTATCTAATAATTCAATGCTCAAAGCATGATGATTACGAAACAGAAACCATTCATGTCTCGAGATCTGAGGCAACGTTTTTGCGACGTAGACCGATGTTTCTTTATCTGCATAAGATTTAGATACGACGCTTTGGGAAAGGAGCTTCTCTAGAAATTGACCACCAGGTACTGGCCGATTATAACTCACGTTGCCGACCTTAAATTGTTTTTCGGCGAGTGGGCCCTTTGTCCGATCGGCCTTGGATGCTGGTTGCGTAAGCTTTTCCACAAAGCTGTCGGTAAAGGCCTCCCAAGATGCCTTCAGCCGATTAAACTCGTTGAAAATTGTTCTGACTTTGAAGGGTTGCATGGGGCTAAATATAGTGCCATCTTCACCGTCGAGATAAAAGTAAACTCCACCCACAACGACAGTATCAATGTGGCTTGTGTCCTGCCGAACTCGATTTAAAACTAGATTACAGAGGTATTCATGATCAAGTGATGAATAGTTATTATTAATAATGAGCAGCACGGAGCATTTAGTGTCGGAAAATTCAGATCTGGATTGTTTTAGCTGATCATTTGCTTTCTTAACAGCCGTCTGAATAGGGCCTCTCATGATACTATCAAATTGTCTTTGATTACGAGCCTGAAGATTGTCACGATCGAGAGTGATCGCAAGCTGGTCTGGATTTATTTCCTCGAAAAGCTTATGAATTTTCTTCTGTCGCCCGACTTTATCGAGACCTTCTTGGTCTAGGAATTTGAGTTCAATGAGGGCCTCGCCTAGCCGGTAGTCTGCCCCGACCTTATCGCGGCGATCATGGTCTGGATGAAGCCTGCTTCCGCCAGCATTTACAATTACGGTATCCAAGTCAGTCTCGGTAATAGGAGGAATTTTAAAGGACTGAGTTTCACTCATTTCAACGGTATCCCATTTTTAGAATGGTAGGCGGTAGTCATGACCCTGTCCCGAACGCGCTGACAGCTCCTCATCTTGATATATGCTATCTGGGTGTGGTGACCAAAAGACTTAGTGAGGAGGATCCGCTCGTTCGTATAGCTTTTGGGGTTTAATAAGCTATCTTCAATTGCTGCCGTGCCGCCATTCCAACGATGTGATTATGAGCCACTGGCTTCGCGGTTAATCACGTGCCCAATGGCGTTGGCGCGTTACCGTACGCATTATGGAGCGTCCGCTATGCGGAGCGCTGCTCACAGCCATCTACGTCCGACATGAGGGCGATAGCCGACATTACAATGAAGGACGCGGGACGGAGATCGTCCCTGCATCGCAAAGCCAGACTGGCAACTCGCACCGACCTGGTTCATTATTTATACGATGAATCCGTTTCGTTTGCCCGACAACGACC